>JAMOQK010000067.1 GCA_027064045.1 Sulfurimonas sp.
ACTGCTACCACCATATACAACAATCTTGCTGTTGTTATCTATCCCCATTTTACTGAAGAGATCTTTTAGTTTGGATAGTGGTGGTAAAAGTAGTTTTGAACCATGAAAAAGTTGTTCAAATACTGGCACACTACAAGCTTTTTCTAAGTGGGATTTTTTAAACTTTTTACTATCTCTTACATCTATAATAACTAAAGAACTATCATTATAATGTGCTTTTAACCAAGATACACTTACAACATCTGGAACTTTAGCCATCAAAGTTCCAACCATCAAAAATATAATAATAAAAAATTTCATTTTACATCCTCCATTTATTGCAAGCCATTCTAACTAAGATTTACTTAAAGATTTCTATACTTAAATTTCTTGAACCTCTTGCATGAGTGGTTTCATCGCAGGAAACAGCAAGACATCTCTAATGCTATGTTCATTTGTAAGCAACATTACAAGCCTGTCTATCCCTATGCCTTGTCCTGCTGTTGGAGCCATACCGTAGCTTAGTGCTTCTACAAAATCTTTATCCATCTCATGAGCTTCGTCATCTCCACTGTCTTTAGCAGCCATTTGACCTTCAAAGCGACTGAGTTGGTCTATGGGGTCATTTAACTCACTAAAGGCGTTTGCTATCTCACGACCAGCTATAAAGAGTTCAAATCTTTCTGTTATTTCAGGGTTTTCATCACTTCTTCTTGCGAGTGGTGAAATCTCAACTGGATATTCTGTGATAAAAGTTGGATCTATGAGTTTTTCTTCAACAAATTCATCAAAAAGTTCACCTTGAAGTTGCCCTAAATTCATAGCAGAGTTTGCTTCTAACCCTTTTGATGTTAAAAATGCTAAGATTTTTTCTTTATCATTTACAATATCAGCATCAACACCACCAATACTGCTTAGTGATTCTATAAGTGGGATTTCATTAAAATTATCAAAATTAACTTCCATATCTCCATAAGGTAGTAGAGTTGGAAGATTTAAGTGTTCAAATAGATATGCAAAATATTCTTTTGTAATTTCGATTAAATCTTTATAAGTTTTATAAGCCCAGTAAAATTCAATAGAGGTAAATTCAGGATTGTGAGTTGCATCCATCCCCTCATTTCTAAAGTTACGGTTAATCTCAAAAACAGCTTCAAATCCACCAACTATAAGTCTTTTTAGGTAAAGTTCAGGTGCTATTCTTAAATATCTGTCAATTCCAAGTGCATTGTGGTGTGTTACAAATGGTTTTGCATTTGCTCCACCTGCAATTGGGTGCATCATAGGTGTTTCAACTTCTAAAAAACCTTTATCTTCAAAAAATCTTCTAGTTAAAGAGATAACTTTTGAACGAGTTTGAAATGTTTTTCTAACTTCAGCATTCATAATTAAATCAAGGTAGCGTTTTCTGTATCTTACTTCTTTGTCTGTTATGCCATGAAATTTTTCAGGTAGTGGAGCTATCGCTTTTGTAAGAAGTTTAAGTTCAGATACATGAAGTGAAAGCTCACCATGACCTGTGACAAACGGAAAACCACCCACTTCAATAATATCACCAACCTCAATGTTTTTCTTAAAGTGGTTGTTGTAAAATCCCTCAGGAAGATTATCTCTAGTTACATAAATCTGAAGCATACCACTTTCATCTTCTATCTTCACAAAACTTGCTTTTCCCATAACTCTTAAAAACTTAATACGACCACTAACGATGTAATGACGATTTTCATCTCTTTTATTTTCTTTTTCCTCTATATCTGAGTTTACATTTAGATACTTTTGGATAGTTGTGTTTCTTTTAGAGTCGTTTGAAAATGGGTTAATTCCATCTTGTTTTAATAGCTCTGCTTTTTGAATTCTTTGTTGTATAAATTTATTTGTAAATGGCAATAGTTTTTCCTTTTATTTGTTTTGGCATTTTTTGCAAATTCCATAAATTTGCATAGAATGGTCAGACATTTTAAAGCCTAACTCTTCAGTGATTTTTTGTTGTCGATGTTCTATCTCTTCATCTACAAACTCAGTTATGCTTCCACATTCTGTGCAGATGAGATGGTCATGGTGTTTTTTAGCACCAAGTTCGTATTTCTTACCTTGCGCACCAAACGATAAAGATGTTGCGATACCTGATTCTTCTAAAAGAGATAGTGTTCTATATACCGTAGCTATTCCAGTTTTTAGTTCTGGATATTTTTTTTGGATAAGCTGGTGTAGAGACTCAGGTGTTAAATGTATATCAGAATTATATAAAGTTTTTAATATCACCTCTCTTTGAACTGTAAATTTAAGAGAATTTTTTTTAAGAAGTGATTTGAAATTGCTTAGTAATTGTTTATATTTAATTGTTTTGTTATTAAAATTAGTGGTTAGATTTGACATATTATTTTTCCTCTTTATCATTTTTCATTATATCTGGCATGCTTTTTTTTATCTGTTGTTTGGTTGCATCTACAATATTTTGTGTTGAATTTTTGATTTTCTTCTGAACTATTTGTTTACTTTTATCTATGCTAGTGTTAATGTCATTGGATATTTCAACAGGGTCCAACTTCATTATGAAGCTACCAGTTTTAACCAAGACAGGAAATAATACACTATTATGTAGATTAGAGTCTATTGTTGATTTTACAGCTTTTATGTTATATGCGGCATGTGCAATCACAGCTGCAATAAGAAAAAATTTACTCGCACCAAATACAAAGCCAAGTATTTTATCAATAGGACCTAAGCCACTTATCTTACTTAATTTTGTAAAGACTAAACCTATAAAAATCATAAAAAGCCAAAAAACAGCTAAAGTAACTAAAAAACCTGTAAAATTTATGGCAGCACTATTTTCAAATTTAAATATGAGATCACTTAGGTATTGACCAACATTATTTCCCAGTCTTGAAGCTATAAATATACCACCAACTATACCTATTAAACCAAAAAGTTCTTTAAAAAATCCATTTATAATGCCCTTTAAACCTAAGAGTAGTATGATTATTGAGGCAACAATATCAAAGTAACTATATTCCATTTTCTAACTCCGTACACATTTGATTTTTACCATTTTCTTTCGCTTTGTAAAGTGCTTTATCTGCTCTTGATATTAGGGTGTCAGGGGTGTCAGTGTTTTTTAATTTCGTTGTTCCCATGCTTATAGTGACATTTATGGTCTCACCTTTATAGATAAGCTTGTTTTCGCTAATAAGTTTTAAAATTCTTGACGCTATCTGTACACACTGCTCTTTATTTATACGATTTAGAATAATAATAAATTCCTCCCCGCCATATCTAAAAGTTTTATCTCCATCCCTTAGAGTTTTTTTAAGTATATTTGTGATGAATATTAAGATTTTATCTCCAGCTAGATGTCCGTATCTGTCATTTATCTTTTTAAAATCATCAATGTCAATCATTAAGAGGTGCAATTCATATTTGAGATGTTGTTTGGAGCAAATTGTATTTAGGTAATCATTTAAAGCTCTACGATTAAATGCTTTTGTAAGTGGATCAACTTTTGATGTCTCCTCAAGTGTTTTTACTTGTTTGGTAAGTTGTGAAATGATGTTATTTGCTTTATTTACTTCATCGCTCATATGATTTTGAATATCACTAAATTTATCTGTAAGACTTTCTAAATTAATATGTGGGTCTTGTAAGACATCTACTTGCATTTTTCTAAGATTTTCAAATCTTGCATTAGTGTTTTTATAAGAGGATAAACCTTTTTTGGCAATCTCTTTATATTTATTTATAAAAATTTCCTTAGTATGTTTTATAGAATCCAATGAACTCTCGTCAATACTAATAATAGCGTCTATGGCATCTTGCAAATAGTTTATAACTTGCTCTTTTGTTGGATCTTTTTCCTGTTCTATATGTTCAAGTAAATCTTTACACATTTGAGTAACAAGAGATTTTAGTTTATCCTTTTGCATAGCTATACCTTTATAAAATATCCTGCAATTATACATATTTAAGCATAAAAGTAGCTTTTATTTTAATTTTAGTATTGAAGATGTGATTAATTTTATAGTTTTTGGATATAATTGCAAAAAATATTTAATACAAGGTTAAACAATGAGTATTTGGAGTCCGTCAAGCTGGCAAAACAAACCAATTTTACAGCAGCCAACTTATCAAAACAAGGCTGAATTAGATAGAGTTTTAGCAGAGTTGAAACATTATCCACCACTTGTTTTTGCGGGTGAAGCTCGTTCACTTAAAAATCAGTTAGCAAATGTTGCCAATGGGGAAGCATTTTTACTTCAAGGTGGAGATTGTGCTGAGAGTTTTAGTGAATTTCATGCTGATAATATTCGTGATACTTTTAAAGCATTGATGCAAATGGCAGTTGTGATGACTTATGCAGGTGGTTTACCAGTTGTAAAAGTTGGTCGTCTTGGTGGTCAGTTTGCAAAACCTCGCTCATCAAATACTGAGACTATTGATGGTGTTGAGCTTGACTCTTATCGTGGTGATATTATCAATGGTGTAGAGTTTACAAAAGAAGCTCGTGTGCCAGATCCTGAGCGTATGATAAAAGCTTACAATCAGGCTTCGGCTACTCAAAATTTACTTCGTGCTTTTGCATCTGGTGGATTGGCAGATCTTCATCAAGTTCATAAATGGACGCTAGATTTTGCTCATCAGGGTGAAGTTAGTAAAAAGTATGAAGCGTTAGCTCAGGAGATTGGAAAATCTTTAACTTTTATGGAGGCATGTGGGATTACATCTAAAACTTACAGAACTTTAAGAGAGACTGATTTCTTTACTTCTCATGAAGCTCTTTTACTTCCTTATGAAGAAGCATTTACAAGAAAAGACTCAATCACAGATGAGTGGTATGATACTTCGGCTCATATGCTTTGGATAGGTGATAGAACTCGTCAGCTTGATGGTGCGCATGTGGAATTTTTAAGAGGTGTAAAAAATCCTATCGGTGTAAAAGCTGGTCCAACTATGGATCCTGAAGACTTAGTAAAACTTTGTAATACTTTAAACCCAGAAAATGAAGCTGGTCGTTTAAATGTTATTGTTAGAATGGGTGCTGGTAAGGTTGGAGATGGTCTTCCTCCTCTTATAAAAGCTGTTGAGAGAGAAGGCTTAAAAGTGGTTTGGTCTTGTGATCCAATGCATGGAAATACTATAAAATCGTCAAATAACTATAAAACTCGTCCTGTTGATGCAATATTAACTGAGATGAAAGAGTTTTTTCAAGTTCATAAAGCTGAGGGAACTTTTGGTGGTGGTGTTCACCTTGAGATGACAGGTAAAAATGTGACTGAGTGTATTGGTGGTAGTTTTACTGTAACAGAGGAAGATTTGAGTTCTCGTTATCATACTCACTGTGACCCAAGATTAAATGCTGATCAGTCTTTAGAGTTGGCATTTTTAATTGCAGATAGTTTAAAAGAAGCTAAGAGATAGAGTCTATCTCTTCAGCTTTCTCCTCAATACTTAAAAGTTCTTCAACTTTTTTCTCATAAATATCTTCTAATTCCGATAGCTCTTTTGCCAAGGTCGTTATGCCTATATCTTCATAGCATTTTGGATTTGTTAGGCAGTTGTTTTTGTCTTCTATTTTAAGTTCTAGTTCATCTATCTCTTTAGGTAATGTTTCTAGTGCTATTTTTTCTTTGAATGTGAGTTTTAGAGTTTTCGGTTTGGTTGTTTTTTGTTCATTTTCTTTAGTTGCACATGCCAAACTATTCATCTCATCAAGCTCTTTTAACTCTTTTTCTAACTCAAGATATTCAGAATATTGTTGATAAGACTCTTCTATATGTTTATCAGGTTTAAAGATAAATAGTTTTTTAGCAATTTTATCTACAAAATATCTATCATGGCTTACTATGATGACAGCACCTGCAAAGTTTGTTAGTTGTTCTTCAAGTATGTTTATGGTTGGGATGTCTAAGTCATTTGTTGGCTCATCTAAAATCAAAATATCTACATCTTTGGTAAAAAGTAGTGCAAGGGCTATACGATTTTTTTCCCCTCCACTTAAAACACCAACTTTTTTTTCTAAAAATTCTCTTGGAAAAAGAAAATTCTTTAAGTATCCATATACATGTAAATCGCTTCCTCTTACACTAACTCTGTCACCTCCGTTTGGGCAGAAAGTTTCTATAAGATTTTTATCATCATCTAACATCTCTCTGTGTTGGTCAAAGTAGCCTATCTTAAATTCACCCCTTTTTATCACTCCACTTGTTGGTTCAATACGCCCAAGAAGTGCTTTTAAAAGTGTAGATTTTCCACTTCCGTTTGGTCCAACTATGGCTATAACATCTTTTTGGAGTATGCGAGTTGAGAAGTTTTTTATAAGCTCTTTATTCCCAAGTGTAAGTGATAAATCTTCAACCTCAAAAAGCATTTTTTGCTTGTTTATACTTTTGTTACGGTTGAAATGTTTTGCCTCTCTTTGAAGCTCAACAGACATTTTTCTTATTTTGGCAGGGTTTGTTTTTGCCTCTTGTCTTAGTTGCATAAGTCTTTCTTTGCGACCTTCATTTCTTTTTAATCTAGCTCTTACACCTCTTGCAAACCATTCATTTTCCCTTTTTAATAAACCTAAAAGGTTGTCATGTTGTTTTTGTAGAGTTCTAAGATATTCCTCTTTTTGGGTAAGGTAATCACTGTAACCACCTTTGTATTGGCGAAGTTTACAATCTTCAACTTCTATAGATTTTGTAGCAATTCTATCTATAAAATATCTATCATGTGAGATAAAAACAAGTGTAAATTTCTCTTTTAGTATAAGTTCTTCTAAAAATTCTACCATATAAACATCAAGGTGGTTGGTGGGTTCATCAAGTAATAAAATATCAGGTTTTTGAAGTAATAAAGAGGCTAGGGCAACTCTGCGTTGTTCCCCTCCACTTAGTAAGTCTATGGGCTTGTCTTCATACTGTTTAAGGTCGAAATGTTGGATTATTCTCTCAATTTTATCATCTAAATTCCAAGCATTATGATGTTCTATATAGCGAGATAATTTCTCGTGTTCATCTATGAGTTTTTTATTTTCAAAATTATCTGATAGAGATAGTGAAAGTTCGTCATACCTTTTTTTTGCTTGATTTAACTCCTCTAAACCAGCTTTAATGGCTTCTTTTACTGTATCTCCATCTTTAAAATTTGGTTTTTGGTCTAACATCTTGATGTCTAAGTCATTTTTAGTGATTCTTTCCCCTGCATCTTGAGTTAGAGTCCCATTTACTATCTTCATTAGAGTAGATTTTCCACTCCCGTTTTTTCCTATGATAACAATTCTTTCACCCTCATCAACATGAAAGTTTATCTCACTAAGTATCTGTTGTGCAGAGTAGTGTTTAGATACTTTTTGTAGGTCTATCAGTGCCATTGAAATCCTTAGTTATTTTGTGTTTCTATACATATTTCGCGGGAAACAAACCAGTCGGCTATCCCTTGGTCGTTGTATTGGTATTCTCTTTGTTTTGGTGGGATGGCGTTATTTCTTATCTTTGAACGGACAATCCCCATAATAATAAAACTTAAAATTATTGTTGATATAGCTATGAAATAATCATACTCATACCATGCAATAAAACCAACTATAAAGGTTGTAAATTGTAAAAATATTCTTAGTAAAAAAGAGATAAATTTACATTTTTTTGAATTTAATTTCGGTGTTGGCTCAATCATATCTATAATATTATTTGGCATGTGGGAATTATATCTAAAATTATTATGCTTAGTCTAAAATATTTAAAAAGTACGGTTAAAACCGTAGCTCTGTACTTATGATTTGATTAAGTTTTAAAACTATACTGACTAAATAAAGTTTAGTCATATAGACTAAGTTTAGTTGATAAAACTTGCAACCATTAACTTTTTTTTGCTAAAATTCTAAAAATTAATAAAAAAGGATTCAAAAAATGGCAAAACATCAGTTTCAAACGGAAGCAAACCAAATTTTAGACTTAATGATTCACTCACTATATTCAAATAAAGAGATTTTTATTCGTGAATTAGTTTCAAATGCAAGTGATGCACTTGATAAATTAAATATGTTAGTTTTAACAGATGAAAAATATAAAGGGGTTTCTTTTAATCCTAGAATTGACATAGTAGCAAACAAAGAAGCTAAAACTTTAACTATCAAAGATAGTGGTATTGGTATGAATGAGCAAGATTTGATGGATAATCTTGGGACTATTGCAAAAAGTGGTACAAAAGCATTTTTGGAAAATCTTACAGGTGATCAAAAAGAGGATTCTAATCTTATTGGTCAGTTTGGTGTTGGTTTTTATGCTTGTTTTATGGTTTCTGATAAAGTTGAAGTAACTACTAAAAAAGCTGGTGAAGAACAAGCATTTTTATGGACTAGTGCAGGTGATGGAAGTTTTGAGATAGAAAATACAACTATGGATGGGCATGGTACTCAGATAGTTATGTATTTAAAAGATGGCGAAGAAGAGTTTTTAGAAACTCACAGAATAGAGTCTATCATCAAAAAATATTCTAACCATATTCCATTTCCAATCTTTATGGATAAAGAAAAACATATTCCTGCTGTTATGGATGATGAGGGTAAAGAGGAAAAAGAACCTGCTCGTACTGAGATAGAAAATGTTCAAATAAATTCTGCAAATGCACTTTGGACAATGCCAAAGAGTGAGATAAAAGATGAAGATTATAAAGATTTTTATTCATCTATCGCTCATTCAAGTGAAGAACCACTTATGTGGATGCACAATAAAGCTGAGGGTGCCATAGAATACACTACACTCTTTTATATCCCAAGTAAAGCTCCTATGGACTTATATAGAGTTGATTATCAAACAGGGATTAAGCTTTATATTAACCGTGTATTTATCACTGATGATGAAAAAGAACTTATGCCTACATATTTAAGATTTTTAAGAGGTGTTATAGATTCTAAAGATTTACCTCTAAATGTATCTCGTGAGATTTTACAGTCAAATGCAGTTATGAATAAAATCAAAAATGCTTCAGTTAAAAAAGTGCTTAGTGAATTGGCTAAAATGGCTAAGAAAAGACCAGATGATTATAAAATCTTCTATAAAGAGTTTGGAAATGTTTTAAAAGAGGGACTTTATAATGACTTTGCAAATCGTGAAAAAATATTAGAACTTCTACAGTTTAACACTCTTAATTCTGACGAGCCTGTAATGATAGAAGATTTTGTTAAAAATGTAGATGAAGATAAAAAAGAGATTTACTACATAACTGGTAAAACTTCTCTTGATTTACTTAAAAACTCACCTGCACTAGAGAGATTTAAGGCTCGTGGTATTGATGTTCTTGTGCTTAATGAAGAGGTAGATACTATCATCTTCCCAATGGTTACAGAGTATAAAGAGTATAAACTTATACCAGTTGCTGATGCTAAATTTGAAGAAACAGAGGAAGAGAAAAAAGCTGAAGAGGAAGTTGCAAAAACTTTTGAAGGTTTGGCAAAAGAGTTTAAAGATACGCTGGGTGATAGCGTAAAATCTGTTGAGACAACTTTTGATTTAACTGATTCTCCTGTTGCAATTAAAGTGGATAAAGAAGATCCATCTTATATGATGGCACAGATGATGAAACAGATGGGACAAGGTGGAGATACTCCAGAACCTGCACCAATCCTTTTAATAAATCCAAAACATGAACTTTTAATAAAACTAAAAGATTCAGCTGATCAGAACTTAATCAATGATGCTGCACATGTTTTACTAGACCAAGCAAAACTTTTTGATGGTCAAGAGCTTGATGATACTCCTGATTTTATCGTAAGATTAAACAGAATTATCTCTAAAGCTTTATAATCCACATGCCAAATGAGTGCATTTGTAGCACTTGTTTGGCGATAAACTAAATCTCATCTGCATTTTATATATTTTATATAAAAATATGTTATCTTACAACTATGTTTAATAATCCAAATAGAGATAAAGAATTTAAAAAAGAAAAAAAAGTGTTAGAGTTTATAGATAAGAACAGGCTTATATCCGATGGCTTGGTAGATAAAAAATTCAGGCACTTATGTGTTAACAATTATAACTATACTACTGATTTTGCTGTAAAAGAACTTGGACTTGAAGATGAACTAATTAATCAATTAGTTGAAGATTATGTTATACAAATTATTAAATCAAAAACTACATTTTTAAATTATTTAGATTTATTAAGGCAACAAGAGTCAAACGGTGAAACTTTAGATTATAGTAGTTTTAGAGAATTAGCTCATAAAAATTTGGGTGTAGCAAGAAATCTTCGTATAGAAGATGCTCAAAAACTTCTAAATGAGTTAATGACACAAGATGATTTGGATTATTTAAATGAGTGCTTGGAAATTTTAATATCTTGTGCTGTAAAATTAAAACCTAGACTCGCTTATGAAACTATGCAGATAAACAACTCTTTATAGTTTACTTATTGACTGAGTGAGATATTTTTTCTAATCTTCCTGTTGGTTTCTTTTTAAAAATCTTTTTATGATCCAAAGGAAGAGCAAAAGCTAATAATATAAATAATAATGAGAAAACAACAGCCCCAAGTACACTTAAAATCAGCTTTAGTTTAAAATCATTCATGTGTCATGTATATCCAAAATTCTTTATGAGTATGACCTTTATTTAAAAAATAGAGTTGAAGTATCGCAACTCTGTAGAGTGTAATTATCATCTTCGCAAAAGGTATGAAGAGGCTCAGTTTTACAACTGTTGATTGTTCTTTTTCACCTTTTGACTCCATCATCTCTCGTAGCCCAATATTGTTGCTTAGATATAAACCAAAAGCTATTGAAAAAATGAAGTTCAATATGATTCCAAAAGTTAAATATGCCATAAAATCTTGTTCGTACATACCAGCTATCATAAATATAAATCCTAAATTATAAAAGTTTCAAATTTTATCAAAATATTGCTTTGTGTTTCTTTTAAAAAACTTATTTTAAACATCTTTATACTACAATTATGCACAAATAATTAGTGAAGGTGATTTATTATGGAAACTAACCTCATATTAGAGGGTTTTAAGTTTATGGGATTGGGTATGACAACGGTATTTGTTTTTTTACTGATAATGATATTGTGTATGAATGTTATGTCTTATGTAATCCATAGATTTTTCCCTGAACCACAGGTAAATGAAGATCCAAAGTTAAAAACACAACAAAACAATAAGAAGATTGTTGCAGCAATATCTGCAGCAATTTCTTATCATAGACAAGGGTAAAAATTAATATGGCTAAAAAATTTATAGATATAATGGATACAACTTTTAGAGATGGTTTTCAGTCAGTTTTTGGTGGTCGTGTGCTGATGGATGATTTTTTTCCAGCCGTTGAGGCTGCAAAAACTGCTGGTATAACTCACTTTGAATTTGGTGGTGGGGCAAGATTTCAATCTTTATATTTTTATCTAAGAGAAGATGCTTTTGAGATGATGGATAAATTTCGTAAAATTGTTGGACCAGATGCAAATCTTCAAACACTGGCTCGTGGTGTAAACACTGTAATGCTAGATACTGGTTCTAAAGAACTTATAGATCTGCATGCAAAAATGTTTAAGAAACACGGCACAACAACTATACGAAATTTTGATGCACTTAACGATGTTGAAAATCTAAAATATTCTGGTGAAAGGATTTCGCATCATGGTTTAAAACATGAAGTTGTTGTTACGATGATGGATTTACCACCAGGATGTAGTGGGGCGCATACAGTTGAATTTTACGAAAAGACTTTAAGAGGTATTTTAGACGCTGGTATTCCTTATGATAGTATCTGTTTTAAGGATGCTAGTGGTACCTCAAACCCTCGTAAAGTTTATGAAACTATCAAGATGGCTCGTTCTTTAATACCAGAAGGGACACATCTTCGTCTTCACACACATGAAACGGCAGGTGTAAGTGTATCTGCTTATATGGCGGCACTAGAAGCTGGTGTTGATGGTATTGATTTGGCTGCTTCTCCTGTGAGTGGTGGAACTTCTCAGCCAGATATTTTAACTATGCTTCATGCTACTAAAGGTTTGGATTTTGAACTTGGTGGTTTAGAGATAGATAAAATTTTAACATATGAAAAAGAGTTGCAAGGGTGTTTAAGTGATTATATCTTACCACAAGAAGCAACTATGGTGTCTCCTGTTATTCCTTTCTCGCCGATGCCAGGTGGTGCATTGACTGCAAACACTCAGATGATGAGAGATAATGATATGTTGGATAAGTTTCCAGAAGTTATCGCAGCTATGACAGAGGTTGTTGAAAAAGGTGGTTATGGTACATCTGTAACGCCTGTAAGCCAGTTCTATTTTCAACAAGCATTAGATAATGTAATGCAAGGTCCGTGGAAATCAATAGCGCCAGGTTATGGTAGGATGGTTCTTGGTTATTTTGGTAAAACGCCAGTAGCACCAGATCCAGAGATAGTTAAAATTGCAAGTGAGAAATTAAATCTTCTTCCAACAACACAAAAAGCACTTGATTTGGCAGATGCTGATCCAAGTAAAACGCTTCAAAACTGGATTAAAAAGCTTAGAGAAGAAGATATTGAAATTACAGAAGAAAACATTTTTATTGCAGCGGCTTGTCATGAAAAAGGTATAGCTTTTCTTAAAGGTCAAGGCAAATTAAAAGTAAGAAAAAAATCTCAAATGAAAAAAGAAAAAGATTGTGAAGGAAGTTCAAATATGGGTAGTGGAAATTATACAGTTGTAGTAGATGGTCAAAAGTTTAGTGTTCAAGTTGCTGAGGGTAATGCAGAAATTCATCAAGTAGTGGCAGTTGATGGGGAAGCAGCAGTTGCAGCTCCGAAACCAAATGCACCTGTTGGTGGTGATACAGTGGATGTGAAAGCTCTTCTTCCAGGTAGTGTTTGGAAAATAGTTGCTAATCCAGGTCAAAGTGTTCAAGAGGGTGATGTTATTATGATTTTAGAATCTATGAAGATGGAGATTGATGTGGTTACACCAAAAGGTGGAGTTATCCAAAGCATCAATGTTGCCACCAACGATAAGGTTGTAGAAGGTCAAGTCGTAGCCATAATAGGATAAGCTAATGAAAAATATTTTAATTAAGTTTCTTACGCTGTTTGTATTGTTTACATCTGCATCTTTGTTCGCTAATGAACATGTTGTCACTGTTGAGCATAAAGTTTCTACACACAAGGAAGAGACATATCAAACTAAACCTTTTATGCAGATGATTGATGGATTTTTAGAATCTACTGGTATTGTTGCATTGATTCATCCAGACCCAAACGAGCTGAATGCTAAGGGTGAAAAAATGAGTGATTTCCATAAGGGTATTGGTCGTGTAATAATGGTTCTTGTTACATTCTTACTCTTTTGGTTGGCAATAGCTAAAGGTTTTGAACCTCTCTTATTGCTCCCAATCGCTTTTGGTGGTTTTTTAGCCAATATCCCAGTCGCTGGTATAGCTGGTGAAAATGGCTTTTTAGGTGTTATTTATCAGATGGGACTCTCTAATGAATTGTTTCCTATTATTATCTTTATGGGTGTTGGAGCTATGACTGATTTTGGTCCATTGCTTTCAAACCCTAAAACAGCACTTCTTGGTGGAGCGGCACAGTTTGGTATCTTTGGAACACTCGTTGGTGCAGTTGCATTGAGTCAAGCTGGTTTTGTTGATTTTACACTTCAACAAGCTTCTGCTATCTCGATTATCGGTGGAGCAGATGGTCCAACATCTATCTTTATAGCTACTAAACTTGCACCTGAACTTTTAGGTGCGATAGCAGTTGCTTCATATAGTTATATGGCTATGGTACCTATTATTCAGCCACCAATTATGAAACTTTTAACTACAGATGCAGAGCGTAGAATTAAGATGTCAACACTTCGTCATGTATCTCGTTTAGAAAAATTGGTTTTTCCTATCTTGGTGTTGAGTCTTGCTATCTTGGTCTTACCAGAATCAACACCACTTATTGGTGCTTTTATGTTTGGTAATTTCTTGAAAGAGTCGGGTGTTGTAGAGCGTTTGAACGATACTCTTCAAAATGCACTTATCAACATAACAACTATCTTTTTAGGACTTGGTGTTGGAAGTAAGTTAGCAGCTGATCAGTTTTTAGTACCAGATACAATGTTTATTATGATTCTTGGTATTATAGCGTTTTCTGTTGGTACTGCAACTGGTGTTTTAATGGCAAAACTTATGAATATGTTCCCTGGACATAAAATAAATCCACTTATAGGTTCAGCAGGTGTTTCAGCAGTCCCAATGGCCGCTCGTGTGTCTAATAAAGTTGGTATGGAATATGACAGGACAAACATGCTTTTAATGCATGCTATGGGTCCAAATGTTGCAGGTGTAATCGGCTCAGCAGTTGCAGCTGGTGTACTTATATCAATATTTAAGTAAACTTTGAAAGTACGGTTTTTAATCGTACTTTTTTAGTTTTTATTCATAACATCTATGATGAGTGGTATAACATCGTGGCTTTTTGTTTTATCGATAAAACCATTTGCTCCTAAAACTTCTGCTTCTCGTTTGTTATTGTCTCCAGTCATAGAACTATTTACTATGATTGGTATATCTTTTGTGCTAGGTTCAGCTTTTAGTTTTTGTATAACTGTAAAACCAGACATTTCTGGCATCTCTATATCTGTAATTATTACAGGTATGCTAGATGGATTTTCTATGGAAAATATATAATCAACTAGCTTTTTACCATTATCAAAGAGTTTCATGTCTATATTTGATTTTTTGAAAATTTGAATTAGGTGTCTTTGTGCTGTTTTTGAGTCTTCAGCTATTAAAACAGTGCCATTTCGTAACTTCTCAGGTATGTTTAGGTTATTTATATTTGAAGGAGATTCTTCAACATTAACCATAGCTTGTGGAATTACATCTGAGAGTAGTTTTTCATAATCTAAAATAAGACATAAACTTCCATTTTCAAGCCTTGTATCGTTCATAACTAAACCATCTTCTTTTAATCTATAGCTATCTGGTGCATGCATCTCGTTCCAATTTTTTTTAACAACTCTGTATGCAGACATAATTCTCAAACCTATGATGACACCGTTAAAATCACATATGAGCATGTTTGTTTTGTTTAAATCTTCTTTTTTTATCTCACTACCTAGCCATAATGGAAGATTTAGGATTGGAATTTGTAATCCACGAAGAATAATCGTTCCTTCAAGTAGTGGATGTGAAGAGGGTATCTGTGTTAAAAAATGATTTTTAGATTCTACCACCTCTCTAGTTTTAAAAACATTTATAGCATAGTAAGCAGAATCTTTACTGTTACTAACTCTAAAGACTAAAAGTTGTAGTTCATTGTTTTTTGCAAGGTTTGTTGCAGCATCAACATTATCTAAAATAGACATAAATACCCCTCTGTAAATTATCTCTCAATAATACCCTAAATTAAATGAAATATGCTTGAATATTAATGATGAGACGGTAAAATACTAATATTATTACAAGAGGTGTTGTTATGAAAATCTTTATTGTTTTATTGTTTATGGTTTCTTTGTCTTATTCTAAAGTATATTATTCCAAAGTTGATCCATATGAGATAAGGGAAATATCTTCAAATGTTTCTGGTGTTGTTTTATTTGCAGATGAAAATCTGATAGGGGAAAAGCTTTCAAATAAGCCATATATTATTATAGATTCAAAACTAGATGAACAAGAATTGAAGTTTATCAAGGACAAGTTGATATATTTAGAAAATATTATTCATTCAAATGAAAATATCTTGAAAAATCAAAAGGAAACTTTGATTAAAAAGAGAACAAATTATGAGAAAATAAAATCTTTAAAAATAAAATCTATCGTGGAAAAAGATAGAGAATTTTATGATTTAATAAATAGTGAAAACCAACTTTTAAACACTCAAAAAGAGATACAAAATTTAAAAATCCAAATTACAGATTTGAAATTAAGAGAGGCAAGACTTAAAAGAAGTGTAGAAGATAAAAGGTTAAGAGCTAAAAATTTTACATTGTATGCACTTTTGGTTAAGCCTGGACAAGTTGTTAATATATCCACACCATTGGCAAAAATTGCAGATATATCTAAAGCAGTTTTGACTATATATCTTGATGAAGATGATGTTGAAAATGCTAAGAAAAAGGTAGTTTACATAGATGGTAAAAAAACTTCATATAAAATATCAAGACTTGTAAATATTGCTGATTTTAAAAATATATCAAAATATATGGCTCAAATTATTATAAAGCAACCAAAACTTTTTTCAAAACTTGTAAAGATAGAATTAAAAGATGACTAGAATAACGGCCTGTCCACTTGATTGTTATGATGGATGTTTGATTGTTCATAAACAAAACAAGATTAAAGCTTTAAGTGGTGGACATACTCAAGGATTTTTATGCCCACACATGAATCATTATAAGAACTATAAGACCATAGCAAAACCAAGATATAGAGGTAAAGAGATAACTATTGATGAGGCACTTTTTAGATTGAAAGAGATGTTGGAAATACCTAAAAAAGATGAGATTCTTCATTATCGTGGTAATGGTAATTTTGCTTTGATGCAGGAAGTTACTGATCATTTTTTTGCTTCTTTTGGAGCTGTTTTAACAGATGGTAGTTTATGTGATGGAGCTGGTGAGGCTGGGATAATTGAGGGTAGGGGTTCAAATAAAAATATTTCTATAACCGAGATAGCAAAGTCTGAAGTAGTTATATTTTGGGGAAGAAACCCACATGCCACATCATCTCATCTTTTACCTCTCATAAGGGGTAAAACTATTATTGTCATAGACCCTATAAAAACTAGAATTGCAGATATGGCTGATATTTTTGTTCAGATAAAACCACATTTTGATTTAGAATTTGCAATGTTGCTTGTTCGTTTTTTATATATTCAGTATGATGTTGATGAGGAATATCTGGATAAATATGCAAGTGAATATGAAGATTTTTATGAGCTTACACAAAGTATAAGAGTTAAAACTACACTAGATGATATGGATGTTTCACTTGGTCAAATAGGTGAGATACTGGATGCTGTTGTTGGTAAAAAAGTTGCAATAGTCTGTGGAGTTGGAATTCAAAAATATAGAGATGGTGCTGATGTTATGAGAGCGATTGATGCTTTTGGTGTGATGTTATCTCTTTTTGGTAAGGAGGGAAGTGGGGTTGCTTATCTTGGTTCTTCAAAAGAAAATATTGATACACCTTTTAATACTAAAGCCTTTAGAGTTTCAAAGGTTGATACAAAATTTAGTAATTATAAAACTGTTTTTATTCAGGGTGCAAATCCACTCTCTCAAATGCCAAATTCATCAAGGGTTAAAAAGTCAATCTTGGATGTTGAAAATATAGTCTATTTTGGTTTATATGAAAATGAGACAAGTGAGATAGCTGATTTGATTATACCTGCAAAAAGTTTTTTATATAAAAATGATATTAGAACATCATATTCACATAATGGTATGATGTTTATGGATATGGTAGCAGAGTGTGAAGATGGGATTAGTGAATATGATTTAGCATATTATCTTTGTCGTGAATTTGGTATAAAAATAGACAGCGAAGAGTTTTATCTAAATCATTTTAAAAGCTTTGGTGTGAAAAAAGAAGATGGTAGTTGGCATGTGAAAGGCAGAGATGAAGTCGTATATAAAGATGGTTTTGATACTGATACTAAAGAGTTTGTTTTTTTAGAAGAGTTTGAAAAACATCTAAGTAAAACTGATGGACTATACTTGATAACACCAAAAAGTATGATGAGTTTAAACTCTCAATTTCAAAGGGAGGAGTTTGTATATCTTCATCCATCTTTGGGATTTTTGGAAAATGAAGAGGTGATTATTAGTTCGGCATGTGGGAGTATAAGTTTAAATGTTGGTTTAGACAGTGATATAAGAAAGGATTGTGTTTTGATATACAGTGGTACACAAGGTGTCAATAATCTTACCACTTCATGCCATTCACTAGATGGTAAAAATGCAATTTTTCAAGAAAATATGGTTACAATCACTCGTGTTAGTGGTTAAGTTTTTTATTTTTTAGATATAATCTTATAAAAAAATGGATATGTTATGACTATACAAGAATTAGATAAAAAATATGTTTTACCAACTTATGCAAGAGCAGATGTTGAGTTTGTTAGTGGCAAAAATGCGAGACTTGAGGACTCAGATGGGAAGAGGTATATAGATTTTACTTCAGGTATCGGTGTTGTAAGTGTCGGACATGCAAATGAGAGGGTAAACAGTGTGATAACCAAGCAAATCTCAAATATAACTCATACTTCAAATCTTTATCATATTGCTCCACAAGCAAAAGCTGCCCAAAAGATAGTTGAAGCAAGTGGTTATGATATGCAGTGCTTTTTTGGAAATAGTGGAGCTGAGGCAAATGAGGGTGCTATTAAGATTGCCAGAAAATGGGGTGAAAGAGATGGTGAGGTGAAAAAATATAAGATTATAACGCTGCAACATTCATTTCATGGTAGAACTATTACTACCGTAAAAGCAACAGGGCAGGAGTCTATGCATAATTATTTTGGACCATTTCCAGATGGTTTTGTATATGCTGATAATATTGAGCATATAGAATCTCTTTTAGATGATCATACTTGTGCCGTTATGATAGAGTTAGTACAAGGTGAGGGTGGAGTTCAACCCCAAGATAAACAAGCAGTTCAAAATTTAGAAAAACTTTTAAAAACCAAGGATGTTTTGTTTATTGTTGATGAAGTTCAAACTGGTGGTTACAGAACTGGAGAGTTTTTGGCATGTGGAGTTTATGATATAAGTCCAGATATTATAACTTTAGCTAAAGGTATCGGTGGTGGTGTACCTGTTGGTGTTGTTATGACAAGTTTGAAAAATGTTTTAAGTGCTGGTGATCATGGTTCAACTTTTGGTGGTAATTTTTTAAGTACAGCAGCAGTATGTGAAGTTATGGATATACTAAAAGAGCATAAAAACAGTGGAGATTTAGATAAAACTATAAAATATTTTAATGTGGAATTAGAGAAATTTTTTAGCTCACATAGAAATCTGTTTACTCAAAAAGTTGGTATAGGTTTGATGTGTGGACTTAGAGTTAAAGATGCAGATACACTTAGTGCCGTAATTAAAAATGCAAAAGATAATGGTGTTATGGTTTTAAAAGCTGGTAGAAATACACTGCGATTTTTACCACCACTTACAATAACTAAAGAGGAAATTGATGAGGGTTTTAAATCTCTTAATAGTGCTGTTTCTGCTCTTTAGTGGTAATATATTTGCAGAAGAAAAAAATGTAAAATTAGAGGCATATATCTCTAAAAATAAGAAAGATTTATTTTCTTATGACTATAAAAAGATAGATATGGAGACTTTAAAGCTTCGTGACTCTTGGATAGCACCTATAAAGTTAAATTATAGTTACAATAAGACTAACCCTCGTGATATTGAACAAACGCTTAGAAGTACATCTATAAAAATGGATCAGAGTATTTTTCAAAGTGGTGGTATTTACTATGGGATAAAGTTTGCAGAGGCTTCTAAAGTCTATTCAAATTACAGTGTAGATGTTCAAAAAAGAAAGTTAGTTAAAGATGCTATATCTCTTTTGATGCAGATAAAGCAGATGGATTTGAAAATTAAAAGGCAAAAACTTCAGATTGAAAATTCTGAGATTAAGCTTGAGCAAAAAAAAGAGCAATACTTAAACGGACAGCTTGATTCTGGTTTTTTAGATAATGCAATTATAGAGAGAAACTTAGTTATTCAAACTCTTTATGATATACAAACAAATAAACAAAGACTTGTCTCAAAATTTAAAGCTATAAGTGATATTAATTATGAGAATGCAGATATTCCATATTTGAAAATTTTAGATAAAGATAAATTTTTAAAATATAATATTGTAATAAATATGTCTAAAAGTGAGATTGAAAAAAACAGATATGCCAAAGATATGGTGGTATCAAAATATCTACCTCATTTGAGCTTTGTAGCAGGTTATAATTGGGATAAAACTGAAAGTCAACAACTGGTTGATAAAGATGAGTATTATAACTATGGTTTAAGGGTATCTGTTCCTCTTGATATAAATACTTTTAGAGATGTTGAAGTTTCAAAGTTGGATTATTTAAAATCACAAACTTTGATAACAGATAAAAAAAGGGAACTTTTAGCAATTTATGAACAGGTTATGCAAAACATAGAAAATTATGACAAGAAAAAAACTCTTAGTATAGAAAACAGAGATATATATGAAAAATTGCTTTTAGATACAAAGGAGTTGTTTAAGGCTGGTTATAAAACGGAGTATGATGTTGGTTTATTGGAAAATTCTGTTGAGATTCAGAAAATAGATTTGAAGATTTTTGATATAGATAAGCAACTGGAGTTGCTAACACTTTATGAGATGTATAAGCATGAAATTTAGTAAATATATGGGTGAATGGCTTTATGGTAAAGATGGTTACTATGCAAGTTATAAAGATATAGGCAAAGGTGGTGATTTTTATACCTCAGTAAGTACAACCAAGTTTTTTGGGGGGAGTGTTGCAAAGCATATTATCTCTTTGATTGATGAAGGATTTTTGGCTAAAGATGGTGTTGTGTGCGAGATTGGCGCTCATCATGGTTACTTTTTGGCAGATATTATAGAATTTATTTATACACTTAGACCTGAGCTTCTTAGTAGTTTAAAATTTGTGATTATTGAGAGATTTGATAATCTTCAGGAGTTTCAAAAAAAATATTTTAATGAATCTTTTGGAGATGCAATATCGCTAACTCATTATAAGTCACTTAGTGATTTTAGATGTCAAAATGCTTTTTTTATAGCAAATGAGATTTTTGATGCGTTTCCTTGCGAACTTTATTATAAAGGTAAAACAGCGAGAGTTGATGGGCATGAGATAGAGTTCGATGAAGATGATAAGTGGGTAAAATCAAAAGCAGATAAATATCATAAAGATAGAGGTGAGATAGCTGTTGGTTATGAAGAGTTTGCTAAAGAGATGGCTTTGGCATGTGGGAAGTTTGAGTTTATGAGTTTTGATTATGGAGAGATGGCTGCAAGACCTGATTTTTCCATAAGGGTTTATAAAAATCATGAAGTTATACCATTTTTTGATGAGAATATAAAAAGAGATGAATTGTTTTGTAAAACTGACATAACTTATGATGTGACTTTTGAACATGTTAAAGATGCTTATGAAGAGGCTGGAGTGAAGTTTATAGAGTTAAAAGCTCAGATGGTAGCTCTTGTAGATATGGGTATTTTAAATCTTTTAGAGATATTAAAAGCTAATGTTGAAGATAAGATTTATAAACAAGAATTAGAAAAAGTAAAGATGTTAATAACACCAAATCTGCTGGGTGAAAGATTTAAGATGATAAGGTTTAGATCTACATTTACATAGATGGATAAGGGATTTTTAAATCCCCCCAATCATCTTCGCAAGTTCTTCAGGTCTATTTGAGTTTTTAATGGCATTATCTTTTGTAATAATATTTTTTTGTAGTAATGTCATTAGTTCTTGTGTTTGTGTACACATATTTGTTCCTTGTTGATTTAGTTGCATTTGTGAGTAAAGTTGGTGAACTTTGTCCTCTCTAATAAGGTTGGAAATTGCAGGGTTTGAGATGAGAACTTCTTGTGTTGCAACTTTTCCACCACCAACTTTTGGTATGAGTGATTGAGCGATAACTGCTATCAACGAAGATGCTAATTGCGCTCTAATTTGCCCTTGTTCTTCACCTTCAAATACATCAATAACACGATTTATAGTACCTGGTGCAGAGTTTGTATGTAGTGTACCAAAAACCAAGTGACCAGTTTCAGCAGCAGTTAGGGCAGCACCTATAGTTTCTTTATCTCTCATCTCCCCAATCAGGATGATATCTGGATCTTGTCTTAGTGCATATTTTAATGCTGTAGCAAATGAATCTGTACTACTTCCCACATCTCTTTGAGAAAATAGTGATTTGTTATTTTTATGCACAAATTCAACTGGGTCTTCAATCGTGATTATATGTCGTCTTTCTGTCATATTTATCTCATTAAGCATAGAAGCTAGAGTTGTTGACTTACCACTACCAGTTGGACCAGTTACAAGTATAAGACCTTTTTCTTTTTTAACAAGCTGTTTAAAGATAGGGTTGTTGTTATATTCATCAAGTGTAGGAATTTCTATAGGAATCATACGAAATGCACATGCAATCCCATGGATAGTACGATAGTAGTTTGCCCTAAAACGACCAATATTTTGTAGTTCAAAAGAGAAATCAAGTTCGTTGTATTCTTCAAAAACTTTCTTTTGTTTATCTTCTATAAGGGAGTATGCCATCTCTTCAACATCTTTTGCAGTTAAAACAGCAAGATTTAGTGGTCTCAACTCTTTATCTATACGAATTTGAGGTTCACTTCCCACAACCAAGTGTAAATCTGAAGAACCATACGCTAAAACACTTTTGAGCAGTTTTTTAATATCTATAGTTTTTTTATCTTCTGTATCTTCTATCTCTTCACTCATGATTTTACCTTTATTCTATGATTTTTGGAACTATAAAGAAATGATCTTGACTTTGTGGAGCATGTTTTAAAATATCATCACTTACACTTGTATTAGATGTTGGAACATCTTCTCTTAGAAATGTTGCTTTGTCATTCATGGCAAAATTATCATCGACACCCTGTGTGTCTAATTGAGTTAGATTGTCAACAAAGCTAACTATTTGAGAGAGTTGTTCAACTATCTCTTCTCTTTTATCTTCATCTACCTTTAGAAAAGATAACTTCTCTAATCTTGTTAATAATGCGTCATCAACCTGCATATATCAGTCCTATATTGTTTTATTTTTAAATTTTATCATAGAAAACTTAGATTAGATATGTATTTGATAAAACTTTAACAAAATATGCGATATTATTTTAAACTTTTTGAGATGAATAAGGAAAATTTTGAGTTTAAAAGAAAATATTGAAATGGTTAAAGAGGAGTTGAACTCCGAAGAAAAGTTTTTTGAAAAAGCAGTTATAACTGAAAAGTTTGTAAAAAAATATAAAAATGTGATGATAGGTTCTTTAGTGGCTGTAGTTTTAGTCATTGGTGGAAATATGGCTTACGAAGCTAATAAGCAGAGTAAAATAGACGCAGCAAATAAAGCTCTTGTAGAATTAACTAAGGATAGTAAAAATTCTTCAGCAGCATCTCAGTTAAAAGCTCTTAGCCCAAATCTGTATGATGTATGGATGCTTTCTAAATCTATAGCGAATCATGATTTAGCTTCCATGAAAGAGTTGAAAAGTTCTAAAGCTTTGATAGTTGGTGATATTGCTACTTATGAGTTAGCACAAAATCCTTCATCTTTGGATTCTTATGCTTTAGAACAAGGTGCTATCTATAAAGATTTGGCACTGGTTCAAAGTGCTGTTTTACTTATGAATGAAAATAAGATTGATAAGGCACATGAAGAGTTAGCTAAAATTGGTGTTGAATCTCCACTTGCAAAGATAGCTTCAGCTTTGCTTCATTATGGGGTTAAGTAGATTTTGAGAACTATTTTTTTATTTTTTATAACTGTTCTTTTTATTTTATTTACGGGTTGTAGTTCCAAAAGAGTTTATGAACCAAAAAAAGTTGGACACGATTGGAGCTATTATGGTAATAGTGATAAAAAGATTGTTGATGTAACATCAGATGTAGCACTGCTAGAAGATATGACGGTTTTGACAAAAGATACTTCTATAGATGTAAAAGTAGATAAATCTCATAGAATTTTAGCTAAGAGTGGTGATTGGATTATTAGCTCAAATATAGATGGTTATCTATCTTTACAAAGTATCTCAGATAAATCAGTGGTTAAAAACTTTAAACTAAATAGAACTATTGCAGGTGCAAGTGTAAAAGATGATATTTTAGCTGTTTTATTTGCAAATAATGAGATGTGTCTTTACTCTATTTCTCAAAAAACTTTACTTGTGAAAATACAGGGGAATTCACCTTTAGCAGTTGATTCAAGGATAGTAAATCCATATTTTATGAATGATTTGGTACTTTTTTTGACTCTTGATGGGAAGATAGTTATTGTAAATTCAAAGTTGAAAAAGAAACTAAGAACTATCATCGTATCTTCTGAAGATAATTTTAACAATATTATATATTTTAATGTTATTGATTCTAGGTTAATAGCAGTAACTGCTAGTAAAATTTTATCACTTGGTGAAAAAGAGATAAGAGTTAATTATGAAGTTAGAAATGTTGCTTATGATGGTAAAAATATTTTTATCACGACAAAGCAGGGTGAGGTTGTTTCTTTGACACCTGATTTACAAGTCAATGCGAAAGTTAAATTTCCGTTTGCTCATTTTTTAGGGATGATTTCTTATAAAGATAAACTTTATTTATTGGAAAAAGAGGGTTATATGATAGAATTATCAAAAGATTTACTTAAATATAGCGTTCATGAAGTTGATATAGAAGATGGTTATGTTTTTGTAGCTGATAAAAAGTTCTTTATAAATGATGAGTATATCTCAGTTGTCAAATGAGTTAGAAGCTTTTTTAGAGTATATAACTGTAACACGCGCACTTAGTAAAAAAAGTATTGAAGCATATAAAAGTGATTTGAGTGTTATTGAAGGTGATTTAGATAAGCCTTTGATTAATATAGATTCAAATACACTTTTATCTTTATTGTCAAAATATAAAAATAAACGAACTCTCAATAGAAAGTTATCATCTGTAAACTCTTTTTTTGATTTTTGTTATAAAAATCAGTTTTTAGATGAGAAAACTAAACTAAAATTTGCAAAAATTCCAAAATTACTTCCAAAATTCTTATCTTTTTTAGAGATACAAAGAGGTTTAGACCTTATAGATAAAACCAATATAGTTGGTGTTCGTGATTATGCTCTTATTTTATTTTTATATGCAACAGGCACTAGGATAAGTGAGGCTTTAGCTCTTACTCGTGATGATATAGATGGTGAGTGGCTTCATGTTAGACATGCTAAAGGGGAAAAAGAGAGGATGATACCTATAGCTAAAGTTTCACTTCAGGCAATAAAGCACTATCTAAGTGAGGTTAAATATGAAAAAGATTATATTTGGCAAAATTATAGGGGTGATAAACTCAGTAGAATATCGGCATACAAAATAACACAAAAATACCTAGGTGTATCTCCACATGTTCTTCGTCATTCTTATGCAACTTCCCTTATAACAGGTGGTGCGGATTTAAGGGTTGTACAGGAACTTTTAGGACATTCTTCACTTTTAACAACTCAAATATATACACATATCCAAAAGCAAAATTTAAAAGAGACTGTTGAGGTGTGTCATCCTATGGCTAAAGAATAGAAGATGAATAAAACTAATAATAAAATATTTTCCAAACCATTTTTAAAATCACTTTTTTTTATTCAAAACAAATGGCATCAACATGGTGTTTTACTCCATACTTTAAGAGTTTTATATAATGTTATAAAAGCTAAAGATTATAAATTTATAGCGGCTGCTATTTTGCATGACATAGGCAAACCCTCTTGTGCCTTTAAAAAAGATGAAGAGGATTTTGAATTTGATGAATATAGCTTTAGTGACCATGAAGAAAGAAGTTATCAAATTATAAAAAATTGGTTTTTTGTTAGTGAATATACAAAAAAAATTGTTCGTTATCATTATCTTATTAGAGATATTAAAAAATCAAAAAAAGAGGATTTAGCTAGATATGCTAAGAAAGTAGATATTTGGGAATCTCTTGATGATGACTTAAAAGAGGATTTAGCACAATTTTTAATTTATGATGATTTGGGCAAGGGTAAAAAGAGAAGATGAAAAAATTGTCAAAAGATTGTCAATATCATATTAATGTAACACTATTTTGGTAAAATATGATATGATAAAAAAAATAAAACCTGTTTTAATAGTTCTTCTCATCATAGGTATGATTGTTGCGTTGTTTCTTTCTTTGGCTTCTTCAAAGCAAATGGTAGTTATAAAAGAGGGAAATCTTAAAAAAATACCATTGCAAATGGAGTTAAAAAAGTATCAAGATAGTTATTGTGGTATGGTTATAGATGAGTTAGATTATGCATCTCAGGTTATAGCTTCAGATGGTAAAACTTGGTTTTTTCATGATCATGGAGATTTTGTTCTTTGGTTGGAAGATAAACCATTTAGAGATGATGTTGTGATTTGGGTTATGAGTCGTGACACACATAGATGGATAGATGGTACAAAAGCATTTTACTCTTTAGATGAAAGAACACCTATGGGATATGGATTTGGTGCTTATGAAAAAGATGCTAAAGATAGAATTGATTTTAAAGAGATGAGGCTTCGAACACTAAGAGGGGAAACTTTAAATAATCCAGCTATTAAAAAAGAGATATTGGAGTAGTGGAAGCTGTAAACCTTTTAACTATTATGAGTATAGCTTTTTTAGGTTCTTTTGGTCATTGTGTGGGTATGTGTGGTGGTATAGTTTTAGCATATTCAAATATAAAAATAGAACCAACGAGTTCTAAAGTTACACAAGGTATTGCACATCTTCTTTATTCATCTGGAAGAGTTTTGACATATACTATTCTTGGTGCGATATTTGGTGCGTTGGGTGGAGTCGTAACTTTTAGTAATAATGCTAACGGAATTTTGCTTATAGTAGCAGGGATAGTTATGATTTTAGCAGGGGTGTCCCTTATGGGTAAAATTAAATTTTTAACAATGATAGAACATTCTTTCTCGTCATCTTCCATTTATAAAAATGCTTTTAAAAATGTACTTCATTCAAAATCAAATCTTAGTTTTTTTGTTTTAGGGATGTTAAATGGACTTTTGCCATGTGGGTTTGTGTATTTTTTTGCTATAACTGCGGCTAGTACAGCAAATCCTTTATCGGGTGCTTTAGTGATGTTTATATTTGGTATTAGTACCATTCCAGCTATGTTTGGGCTTGGTTTTTTAACATCTTTGACATCTGCTACAAGTTTTAGAAATATGATGATGAGTTTGTCAGCTATAGCTGTTATTTTATATGGTGCATATACTATTTATCATGGATATGATTATATTTATAATCCTGAAAAAACACTTATAGATTGTAATGTTTAATGATACTTAGATATAATTAGTTTAATTTAAAACTAAAGGTTTATCGTGGATAATTCGATAATAGATGGTATAAAGTCACTACCACCTCTTTCAAAAACAATTATGGATATAAACAGTGTTTATGCCAATGAAGATGCTGGTGTTGGTGATTTGGCAAAAGTTATAGAGGGAGACCCTATGATAGTTGCAAATCTTTTAAAAGCAGCAAATTCCCCTTTGTATAGTTTTGGCAAAGAGATAACAAGTGTATCTCAGGCAGTAAGTCTTTTTGGGATGAAGGTGACTCGCTCTATTGCTCTTGGTAATGCCGTTAGAAAACTACTTAATGTTGATTTACAACCATACAATATCACAAGTGATAAGTTTGCAGAACTTTCATCTCTTCAAGCCGCTTTAATATCTAACTGGTATAAAAAAGTTGATAAACAGAAAGTTGAAAAACTACATTTAGCAGCATTTTTGCAAGAAACTGGAAAAATTCTTATATCCAATAAGATTATTCAAGAAAATGAGATAACAAGTTTTGCATCTGAAGTTGAGATGTCAAATAACTTGGCAATGGTTGAAAAATCTTATGTAGGTATAACAAGTGCAGAGGTTACAGCTTTGATTTTTAAGCATTGGGGTTTTGATGATGAATTTATTGAGATGATTAGATATGCAGATGCTCCATCGGTAGCACCTTCTGATGTTAAAGAATATTCTATTGCTTTAAATATTGTAAAAACGATTGTTCCTTTAAACAAGCCGTTTTCAGAGATGGCGATTAACTTTGGTTTAAAAAAAGCTTATGATGCTGGGTATAATCATGAACTTTTAGAAGATACTATTGATGATATGCTAGATATTATTTCTTAGGTGGCTTTATGAGTAAAACAGTAACTATTATAGATACATTTGGCTTTTTTTTTCGTGCATTTTATGCACTTCCACAACACCTAAAAACAAAAGATGGTTTTCCAACAGGACTTTTGACAGGTTTTACAAACTTTATCTCAACTTTGCAAAAACAACATGATAGTGACTATATAGTTTTTGCCATAGATACTAAAGGTGATACTTTTAGAAATAAGATAGACCCCAACTATAAAGCAAATCGTAAAGCTCCACCTGAAGAGTTGACAATGCAACTTCCAATAGCTATAGGATGGATAGATAAAATGGGTTATAAAACTCTTGGAAAAGAGGGTTTTGAAGCTGATGATATGATAGCAACAGTTACAAAGTATGCAAAAGAGAAAGGTTATAATGTTCGTGTAGTCTCACATGATAAAGACTTATATCAGCTTATAGATGATGGTAGAGTAGTTATAGTTGATGCAATCAAGAAAAAAACTATGGACGAGATTGCTTGTTATGAGAAATATGGTATTACTCCAAAGCAGTTTACAGATTATCAGTCAATTTTAGGTGATAGTGCAGATAATGTTCCAGGGGTTAGAGGGATAGGAAAAGTTGGTGCTGAAAAACTTTTAAAAGAGTATGGAAGCCTAGATAATATCTATGAAAATATTGACAATATAAAAGGTGCAATACAAAAAAAACTTATAGCTTCAAAAGATGATGCTTATATGTCTAAAAAACTTGTAACTCTTAGAGATGATGTGCTTAAAGAGTTTGATTTTGAAGAGTATAAGATGGATATTGAACATCCGTTTTTAAATATTTATGATGAGCTTGTAAAGTATGAGCAAAATGCGATTATCAGAGTAATTCATGCTAAAAATATGGTTAATGATACTCAAAAAGAACAAGCTATGCAAAAAGTTACTCAAGAGATTCAAGATAATAAAAAACTGGATTTTAAAACAACTCTCATAACTGATGCAAAAGAGTTAAATAGAGTTTTAGATACGATAGATGAAAATAGAGTGGTTGCTTTTGATACAGAGACAACAGGGCTTGATTATGAAGATGATAAGCTGGTAGGTTTTAGTTTTTGTTTTGATGATAAAGAGGCTTTTTATGTGCCGTTTGGGCATTTTTACCTTGGTGTGCCATATCAGATAGATGAAGATAATATTAAAACTGCTATGAGAAAAATCTTTACACATAAAGTTGTTGGACATAATATAAAGTTTGATTTACATTTTGTAAGCAGGTTTTTAGATGATGATAGTTTAAAAATCTATTGTGACAGTATGATACTTGCATGGCTGATAAACCCTGAAAGTGCTTTATCTTTAGACAAATTATCAGATAAACTTCTAAATCATAAAATGGTCTCTTTTAAAGATACCGTTAAAAAGGGTGAGACATTTGCGAGTGTAGAGTTGGATATGGCATGTGGGTATGCAGCTGAGGATGCCTACATAACATTAAAACTTTATAACCTGTTTTTAGAAAAACTTAAACTTCAAAATGCAACTCATCTTATAGATGAAGCACGGCATGTGGAGATACCTTTTGTAACAACACTTTTGAGTATGGAAAAAGAGGGTATTGAGGTTGATAGTAAATATCTTGAGAATTTTTTAGTTGAGGTAAAAGATACACTCTCTACCCTTACGACAACCATATATGAATTAGGTGGTAGTGAGTTTAATATAAATTCTACAAAACAGTTAGGTGTTGTACTTTTTGAACATCTAGGTTTGCCTGTTGGTAAAAAAACAAAAACAGGTTACTCAACCGATGAAAAAGTGTTAAGTTCATTAAAAGATAAACATGAGATTGTTCCTAAACTTCTGGAATATCGTGAAGTTTATAAGCTTTATTCAACATATATAGAACCACTTTTAAAACTATCAAAACATGATAAAAATAGTCGTATCCATACATCTTTTGTACAAACTGGTACAGCAACAGGAAGGCTTAGTTCAAAAAATCCAAATTTACAAAATATTCCAACAAGAACACCTTTAGGTGCAAAAATCAGAGAAGCTTTTGTAGCAGGAGAGGGTAAAAAACTTGTAGGGATAGATTACTCACAAATAGAACTTAGGTTATTGGCTCATTTTTCACAAGACAGTGTTTTAGTGGATGCGTTTAAGCATGATAAAGATATTCACATGCAAACTGCAATAGTGCTTTTTGGTGAAGATGAAGCAAAACAGAAGAGGGCAGTTGCAAAAACTGTAAACTTTGGGCTTTTATATGGGATGGGGCAGAAAAAACTTTCACAAACTCTTGGTATAACTACAAAAGAAGCAAAAGAGATTATAGAGAAGTATTTTGAGTCATTTCCAACAGTTAAGAGGTATTTTCGCTCCATAGTGGACGATTCAAAAGAGTTTGGTTATATTGAGACATTGTTAAAGCGAAGAAGGTATTTTGATTATGAAAATGCTTCTGGTATGTTTAAAGCAGCCTATGAAAGGGAGTCTGTAAATACACTTTTTCAAGGAAGTGCATCTGATCTTATAAAACTGAGTATGAATAAGATTCATCAGGTTATAAAAGATGAAAACTTAGGTGCTAAAATGCTTCTTCAAATTCATGATGAACTGATTTTTGAGGTTGATGAGAAAGAGGCAGAGATATTGGGTAATAAGTTTAGAGATATTATGCAAAATATCATGGAATTAAATGTTCCATTAAAAGCAAGTTTAAATATTGGTGATAATTGGGGTGAGTTGAAGTGATTTGTAAGGTGTTGTTTTAGAAATATTGCTTTAATGGTACGGTTAAAGTCGTACCTACAGTTGGAGATATGACTTAAGAGCTATATTTCACTTAACAGTTCAAGCTCTTTCATATAGTCATTGTCTATTACAATATTATAAGCATTGAATTTTAAAGCACATTGAAGAATATCAAGTGATTTATTTATCATGCGAAACTTATCAAAATTATAATTTTCAGAATTAACTGTGGAAAAATAAAAGTTATTTAAATGTTCTTTTTGAAGTTTATATAATATGCTTTCAGCTCCTTTAATATAAGTGTCATTAGAGCTGGAATCTAAAAAAATACAATGTAAATATTTGTCTAGTTGAATATATTTATCACTTTCTCTAATGATATTTGTAAATTTATAGTGATAACTGTCATCTTGAATATAAATTAATATCATCGAAAAATGCTCATTATACCTTTGTTCTCTATACATAAACAACGATATTACATCTATCAGCATATCTTGATACTTATGTCGATTATCTATAAATTTTTTTACTATTTCTTTCACATCTATACTCCTAGTATAACAAAAATTATCTTTTAAGAGCCATTTTAAGATTTGACTTATATATCCTCAAGCATAATTATAGCATCAATTTTTGCAGGTTTTAAGTTTAGCTTGTAAATAGCATAAAATTTAGTGCCTTAAAACCTTTTAAATTTTATAAGTAGTATGCCACGCTTATTAAAGATAGTATTAAAATTAACCATGCTATAGGTATGAGTCTATACTTCGTATTTACATCTTGAAGCCCCATGAAATAGTCGCTAACTAAAGCACCTTTTATAAAAGTGGTAAAAATTAGTACAGCAACAAGCGAAGTACTTATAAGTTTT
>JAMOQK010000068.1 GCA_027064045.1 Sulfurimonas sp.
CATCTATTGCATTACGTCAAAAAGTTATTGATCCTCTCTATGACACGAAACCTGTCTTTGATATTCTTAAAGGACTTTCAAAAAAATTAACAAAACCGTTATGGGAAAATACACAAAAGTATGATGAAGATGTGCAAGATGATACTGACGGCATGAGTAAAGAAGAGATTGCTGAGTATTATTTGGAAAATGGTTTTGATTTAACAGATATGTTTGAGCATTCTCAAGAAGAGCTTAATAAAGAGATGGTTGTCAGTAAACATGGTGAAGAGGTTTATCAAATCTTAAAAGAAAAAGGTGTTTATTACCCACATATGGATAAATACTTTAAAAAGATAAACAATAATGAATACGAATACTATCCTGAAGATAAGAAATATTATACGGTAACTAAAGATGGCTTCAAAAGTGATGTATATACAGAAGCCTGTGTTGATGAAAAAGCTTTAGCAACACTAAAAGAGAAATTAAAAACAAGATCAGGAAAAGTAGAGTGTAATCTTACTTTCCTCACAAGAAAAGGTATTCCGGCAATGCCAACATGGCAACCATATCAACATAAAAGTGTTGTTGAAGGTAAATTTGTATTTATTACTGGTCGTCATGCTCAATTTACACAGAATGCAACACAAAACAATGTTATGCTTCTAGATCTCGTCAAAGAGAATTATTTATGGATTAACAAAGAACAAGCTGATGAGTTAGACATTCAATACGGTGATTTGATAGAAGTAACTAGTAAAATCGGAAGTATAAAAATCAAAGCATATCCAACAAGTAAAATTATTAAAAATACACTTTTCTTTGTTCATGGTTTTGGTGCACAGAGTGATGAATTAACCTTTGCACACCTTAACGGAGCAAGTGATAATGTAATTATTGAAGATGTTATAGAGCCAGTATTTGGAAGTGCAGCAATGCATGAAACACAAGTAAGTATAAAAAAGGTATAAATTATGAATTTTGCGATGGCATTAGATTATCAAAATTGTATTAACTGCAAAGCATGTGAAGTTGCATGTAAAGAACAAAATGGTGTACAGCTAGGAGCTGATAAACAAAGAATTTGGGTAGGACAAACGGAAAAATCTATTTTTGGTCTTCCATTTGTCAACTATTACCCTTCGCAGTGTAATCACTGTCTTGATGCACCATGTGTTGATGTCTGTCCAACCGGTGCAAGTCATTTTGCAGAAGGAGGCCTTGTTCTGGTAGATCAAGATAAATGTATCTTATGTAAAGGATGTATGGAAGCATGTCCTTATGATGCAAGATTTGTTGATGATAAAGCGGTAGCTGTTGACAAATGTACATTCTGCTATGATACAAGAATAAGTAAAGGTGAAACAACAACAGCCTGTCAAGCAACTTGCCCTACAAAAGTAAGACTATTTGGTGACTTAGATGATGAAAACAGTGATCTAGTAAAACTTCTAAAGAAAAGAAAATTCTTTGTCTTAAAAGAGAGTGAAGGAACTGTACCAAAACTATTTTATCTTTTCCCTGAAAATGAGATGTTTGCTATTAACTCTATTGGGAGTGATACAACAATTTATACATGGGAAAATTTTAAGCCAATATTAGAAAAAGCGAAAGCGAAAAGGGGCATGTAATGAAAAAATTTGAACTATTAGGAATCGAAATAAACAAAGTACCTCTTACACAGTTACTCTTTAATAAAACAATGCTCTTAGCATATGTTCTATTAGCAATAGGTGTATATGGTATTTATGATGTTATTGTTGAAAGATATTTTATTGATGCGGCAAATGCCTTTGATGCAGGAATGCACCCTGGAAGTGTTCATGTGGCAGAAGCAATGAAAGAAGCCATATTTGGTAATGGTGGCGAAGTAAAAAGAGAAGAACCTTGGACGATCTACATTGCAAACTATATGTATATGATATATAGTGGAAGTGGAATTATCTTCTTGGTTGCTCTTGCAGAACTGTTTAATGTTGAAATTATTAAAAAAACAGCAGCAGGGTTCATGACTCTTGGTCTTGCAATCGTTTTTGGTGGTCTCTTTACAATTGCTTTAGATTTAAATATTTTACATATGCAATGGATGTTTTTAACACCAAATCTTGGAGCTGGAATGTGGTTGATGTTACCACTGTATAGTGTCTATATTCCTTTCGTTGTTTTTGAAATCTATCTCCTTCTCACTAAAAAACATGATTTAGTTAAAAAAATTGCTTTTGGTATATTAATTTTAAGTGTTATTATAGATATTATTGAGTACTACATTCAAGCTAAATTATTCAATATGAATACAGCAAGACACCTCTGGACAACATATCCAAACTTAACACTCTACTTTATTATTTCTGCATTTGTAGCGAGTAGCGGCATTATGATTCTTTATTCTATGATTACATATAAAAAGAATTTTCCAGTTGAGTTTAAACAACTTAGCAGTTTTCTTGTAAAAATTGCACTAGCGTGTATTATTTTATTAGCAGCATATGAAGCAACTGCCTTTTTATTTATTGATAAAGACTGGGCAAATGTAATTCTATTTGGTCGTTTTAAATATGATTTTTACATCTATATGTTTTTTGCTATAGCTGTTCCATTTTCACTTTTATTACTCTCATACATAAAAGAAAATAGCTCTCCATTTTTTATGGCAGTAGCTTCAATTTCAATTATAATTGGTACATATATAGGAAGATTAATCTTTGTATATGGAGGCAATGCTTATCCGATGAGTGATAGATTTGGTACTGGATTTGAAAAATATGGTGAGTATAGTATTGCAAAAAGCTTCATATTTACACCACCATCAATCAATGAAATTTTCGTTATTGTTGGTTCTGTTGGTGTAGTTTTTATGGTTTATGCAATTTTAGAAAATTTCTTAGATGTTTCAAAAATAAGAGAACATTAATTGTAAAAATAGGATAAGAGAAATCAATTTCTCTTATTCTACTACTCTAACTCTAACTGCATAAGATACATATCTTCCCCGTCAATCACAGTAACAGATATGTTGCTACAATGAGGACAACAAAATTCATTTTTATCTAAAACAGACTCTTTATCACATGCATTACAACGTATGACAATGGGCTGCATATTAACAATAAACTCAGCCTCAGCACACATTGTTTCTTCTTTAAACGTATCAAAAGCGGTACAAAGTAGTTGAGATTCAACACCACTCATTACACCGATTTTCACAACAACTTTTGTAACTTTCTTGGCATTGTTTGCCACAGCATTCTCTTCACATTGGTCCAATAAATTTTGGACTATACTATATTCATGCATATCGTAACCTTTTTGGAGTTTTTATTGGACAGATTTTATAAACAAAATTATATCTTAATTGATGAAATTCAGATTGTGGATCCCAAAATTCTGGGTACATTACCTCTATCTCATTTTCACGACACTTCTCTATCTTTTCTCTGTTGTCTTCAAGAAAATCCTCTTTATCCCATAGAAAATCTTCAATCCAATCTTTATCAGAAAACAGTCTATTTAAATATTTTTCTAAACCTTCTTTATAGTCTCTCTCTATAAGTTCATCCACCAAACCTATCTCTTTAGCATAGAATCCATCCACAGGCAAACATTCACTCAACAATTTAGAAGCAAGCTTCTCCCCTACTCTCTTTGGAAGCGTATAGGTATGATATTCACTTCCACTTAATCCAAGAGTCTTATAGTGAGGGTTAAGCACAACATGTGCATCTGCAACAACATAATCACATGCAGTTGCCAAAAAAAGACCACCGGCTCCTGCATTTTTATGAAGACTTGCAACAGTAATAACATTCTCTGCAAAAAGAATACTTTTAATAAGATCATTAATGGCATTTATATTGCTCCAGCCATCTTCTCCACTTTTTTTACTGTCTTCTAAAATATTAAGATTAATTCCATTACTAAAAAAATCCTCGCCACCCATAAGAATAATAATATCAACTTGATCTTTTAAGTACTCAATAGCATACTTCAACTTCATACACTGTTCTGCACGAAAAGCACCATTATGAAAATTAAAATAGAGATACGCTCTGTTACCTACTATATCACAACTAATTTCATAAAAAGTTTTATAGCTTTTATCAAAAATAAGCGGTAATCGAACCTCTTTTATACCTTGCAGTCTCTCTTTTAAAACATATGTGGCAGGTAGTTTAAAACGATTTTTCTCTTTTAGATGTGTTATCCAAAGAGCCCCATCAATCGTACTCAGACATATTGCACCAGCTCTCTTTGCCAAAATCTCTTTTGGTCTTTCTGCATACAGTTTCTCTTCATACCATGCGCCATACAGATAACACTCAACACCTAAAATATTATCTAAAACACCAGGATGACTGTCACTCATATATATTTTTCGTATGATTTCCTCTGTTGTATCTTTTTGCCAGTCAATTTCTCTATCTTCCTGCGTGAGCTGTAGGTGCATCTGTGTAGCTTCTTGTTTTTGAGGAATAAAACTACTTAATTGTAAATTTTTCAATAAGATCTTTAATGCTTCTAAGGCACTGTGAAAAACTTCATTACGATAGATACTCGCTTTATAACTATCTCTCATTAAAAAATTTACATCTGCATAAATATCACCACCATCATACTCTTCATCTGCTCTTAAAAGTACAACACCCCACTCTTTTTTACCCTCTCTGATAGCATTGTCAATACTATATGCACCTCTGTCTCCAATAATTCCGGGATGTAATACATAGGTAGGAATATTATTAAAAACTTCTGCAGGAATATATTCTTTTAAAAAAGGAGAGAGAATTATATCTGGATAAAATTGAAATATATCATCTTTTATCTGTTTAGAACTACGGGCATAGACAACATCCACACTATGCCCTTCTCTTTTTAAATATGTAAAATACGCCTGTGTAACAGAATTAAAAACTGAAACAAGAAGTGTTATTTTCATATTTACTAACAAATTCTAGGAAGTAGTTCTCCGGTTGGAGACTCTAAAAATCGACTACTTCCATAACTGCTGTTTAGAACTACTTTCTCTTTATATCTATCTGTAACTTTGGCAATCACGGCAGCATTTTCATGAAACTCTTTTAAAATTTCCAAGGCCTTTTGACTCTGTTCCTCTGAAACAGCCAAACAAAATGTCCCTTCATTTGCCAAACTAGTCGCTTCAAAACCAAGCATTTCGCAAATACCAAAAACTTCACTGCTCACTGGTATGGAATCCTCTTCAACTTCAATACAAATTTGACTCTGTTTTGCCCACTCATTTAACACTGCACTCAAACCACCTCGTGTTGCATCACGCATTGCTGTAATTTTTACACCATTATCTATGAGAGCTTTTATAACAGGAAAAAGAGAAGAACAATCAGATTCCAAAGAGCTATTCATTTCCATCCCTTCCCGTGCAGTAAAAATAGTAGCACCATGACAGCCAATATCTCTACTTACGAGTATAAAATCATTTGTAGTAATATTATTTGAACTGATACCACCTTGCAAAATCTCTCCAACCCCTGTTGTATTAATAATAATTTTATCAATTGTCCCTTTTGGCATAACTTTTGTATCACCGCTCACAACTATTGCACCATTATTAGCCAACTCTTTTTGCATACTTTTTACAATTTTTTGTAAATCTCTTGTTGCAAAACCCTCTTCTATAATAACACCGACAGTCATATATTTTGGTTTCGCACCCATCATTGCAAGATCATTACATGTACCACAAATAGCGAGTTTACCAATATCTGCTCCATTAAAGAAAAGAGGGCTGACAGTAAAACTATCTGTTGAGAGAACAAATTTTCCATTTTCTATCACAGCAGCATCTTCTGATTGTTCAAGTATCTCATTTTTAAATGCTTTATAAAATATATCTCTTATAAGCTCATTGTTCTCTTCTCCGCCATTTCCCATAGCAAGTGTTATATTTTTTTGCATACTAATCCTTTAATAGATTTCCATATTTATAATAAGCTGCACATGCACCCTCACTACTGACCATACAGCTGCCAACAGGAGTATTTGGCTTACAAGCCGTACCAAAAATAATACATTCATCCGGATGCGCCATTCCTCGTAAAATATCTCCACAAATACAAAGTTTATGATCTTCTATCTCCTCTTTTGGAAGAATAGCATCATAAATAAGCTCTGCATCTATAGCATTATATTTATCTTTGAGTTTCAAACCACTATTTGGAACATTTCCAAGACCTCTCCATTTAAACAGAGCAGTTTTTTCAAAATACTTTTTAATTAAGCTTTGTGCTCTTAGATTCCCATCGTACGATACAACTCTATTATATTGAATCTCATTTTGACATCTATCTTCATTAAACTGCTTCAATATCATCAAAACACCCTGCATCATATCAACCGGTTCAAATCCAGTTACAACAACAGGACGGTTATACTCTTTTGGAAATTTATCATATATCTTACTTCCACTGATAACACTTACATGACTCGGTCCTAAAAATGCATCAATCCGATTATTATAACTATCTACATGTTCATCTCTACTCTCAAGAAGTTCCTGCATAACTTCAGGAACAGTTACATGATTGATATGAAAAAAAATATTTTTAATATTCTGCTTTACAACAACATCCACCAGAGCCGCTGTCATAGGCGTCGTTGTCTCAAAACCTATAGCAAAAAAGATTACTTTTTTATCTGGATTTTGTTTGGCAATTTTCAATGTTTCCATTGGAGAGTAAACAAAACGGACATCAGCACCTTTTGCTCTTGCATTTTGCA
>JAMOQK010000069.1 GCA_027064045.1 Sulfurimonas sp.
AAAAGCGATAAGTTCAGATGGACAAACAAAAGTAAAATCTAGTGGATAAAAGAATAAAACTGTACCCTTTTCACCAAAGTTTTCGCTCAATTTAAAATCTTCAACGATTGAACCGTCACCTAAAACCGCTGTAGCTGTAAAATCTGGAGCTTGGTTTGTTACTAACATATATAATGTCCTTGTGTTTATTTAATTTATTGGCGAAATTTTAACAAAAAATTATTAATAACCTAGTAGCGTTTAGAAAGTAGTTTTATTATTTAATGATAATTTTTATTTTTTAGTATAGTTTCTTTAAATTAGTATTTAATTAGCCTTAGATATACTTTCATCGATTTATGAGGCTAGACCTTGTATTTCAATAAGGAAAAATCGATGACGAAAGAGTATATATTTACTTCAGAGTCTGTAACAGAAGGGCATCCTGATAAGATGGCTGATCAAATCAGTGATGCAGTTTTGGATTATATTATTGAAAATGATAAAAATGCTAGAGTGGCATGTGAGACTCTGGTATCTAATGGTTTTTGTGTAATTGCAGGCGAACTGAAGACAACGGCTTATGCCCCTATGCAAGAGATTGCGAGGAAGGTGATTCAAGAGATTGGTTACACAGATGCGACTTATGGTTTCGATTATAGGGCAGCAGCAGTTTTAAATGGTATTGGGGAACAATCACCAGATATAAATCAAGGTGTTGATAAAAGTGATGGAGAGATAGGAGCAGGTGATCAAGGATTGATGTTTGGTTATGCTTGTAATGAAACAGATGTTTTGATGCCTTTGCCAATATATTTGGCTCATCGTTTAACCCAACGCTTGGCAGAGGTTAGGAAAGAGGGTATAGTTCCCTATCTTCGTCCAGATGGTAAAGCACAAATAAGTGTTAAGTATGTGGATTCAAAACCAGTAGCTATTCATACAGTTGTAATATCTACTCAACATGCACCAGAAGTTTCTCAAGAACAAATCTACAAAGATATGATTCAAGAGGTTATTAAAGAGGTTATTCCAAAAGAGATGCTAAATGAAGATACCATTTTTCATATAAACCCAACTGGTAAATTTGTGATAGGTGGACCTCAAGGTGATGCAGGGCTTACTGGTCGTAAAATTATAGTAGATACTTATGGTGGAAGTTGTCCACATGGTGGTGGTGCATTTAGTGGTAAAGATCCAACTAAGGTTGATAGAAGTGCTGCTTATGCTGCTAGACATGTTGCCAAAAATCTTGTAGCTAGTGGTGTGTGCGATAAAGCAACTATTCAAGTGGCTTATGCAATAGGCGTTTCACAACCAGTTTCCATTATGGTAGATACGCATGGTACAGGTAAAGTTGATGAGGATAAAATCGAAGAATGTGTACAAGAACTGTTTGATTTAAGTCCTGCTGGAATTATTAAATCACTTGATCTGCTACGACCAATTTATAGAAAAACTGCAACTTATGGTCATTTTGGTCGTAATGAAGATGAATTTACTTGGGAAAAAACAGATAGAGTAGAAGATATAAAAAAATATCTTTTTGGGTAGGTACCTAATTTTAGAGACAAGATTTTAGTTGTTTAAGGTTATCAGTAACAAAAATCATAATTTAATCTCTAAAAATCAATACTTTTAGCTATCTTTAAAATTCTTCACTGTATAGTTACTCATAACAAAAATAGGAGAAGAAATGGCAGTATTAATTGGTGACACTTGTATTAACTGTGGTGCGTGTATAGATGAATGTCCAGTTGAGGCAATCGTAGATGAAGATGATAATCCAACTGGTGAGGATACTTACTATGTTTATGGAGATAAATGTGTAGAGTGTGTTGGTCATCATGATGAACCAGCTTGTGCTACGGCATGTCCTACTGAGGGTTGTATTACATGGGATGCTATTGGTGATAGTCCTGAACATCGTGAAAATATTACTGATGAGCAGCGTTCAAATCACGAACCTGTAGTAGAGTAGTCTTCGATAGATGGAGTGCTTTTTAGTACTCTATCTTGCATAACTTTCTTAAAAAAATTCAATTTAAACTTAAAATCATTCTTTTTTAGGTATAATCCCACCCTAATTTTATATATTCACAGGAGATTTGATGGAAAGAACACTATCAATAATCAAGCCAGATGCAGTTGCAAAAGGTGTTATCGGAAAAATTTTAGATCGTTTTGAGAGTAATGGTCTTAAAATAGCAGCAACAAGAAAAATACAACTTTCTCGTGGTGATGCAGAAGCGTTTTACGCTATTCATGCTGAGAGACCTTTCTTCAACGACTTAGTTGATTTTATGATTAGTGGTCCTGTAGTTGTTTCAGTTTTAGAGGGTGAAAATGCTATGCAAAAAAACCGTGATCTTATGGGTGCAACAAATCCTAAAGAAGCTGAAGCAGGTACTATTCGTGCAGATTTTGCTGAAAATATAGATGCAAATGCAGTTCATGGAAGTGATTCTGTTGAAAATGCAGCTGTTGAGATAGCATTTTTCTTTTCTGAAAGAGAAATTTCTTAAGTAATTTTTTTGAAAGTAACACTTCGAAAAATCACAAAAACACCATTGGATTTTGAACTAAAATCCAATGAAATAACTTTTAAAGGTTATTTAGAGTACCATACTGGAAAATTAATTTTGCTTAAAGCAAATTTATCAGGGATTTTGATAAAAGACTGTGATATTTGTGCGGAAGAATTTAAATTATCAGTGGATGAGGATGTTGAATTTTTCATTTGTGATGGTATTTATGAGGATGACAGTGACATCGAGTTAGATGTTGTTGAAGTTTTAAACGATATAGTTGATATGGATGAGCTTTTAAACTCTGAACTTGAACTTATCAAAAGCGACTATCATAGTTGCGAAAATTGTATAAAATCAAATTAAAGGAAACAAAAGATGGCAGTACCTAAGAGAAGAGTGTCTCACTCTCGTTCAGCGAAAAGAAGAACTCATTATAAAATAGCTTTAGCTCGTCCAGTTAAAGATAAAGACGGAACATATAAGCTTCCACATCATATCAATCCAACTACTGGTGAGTATAAATAGTCAATGGTAAAGATTGCTATTGATGCAATGGGTGGGGACTTTGGTCCCGAACCAATTGTAAAAGGTTGCCTTAGAGCTTTAAAGAAAAAGTCGTTTGAGCCTATTTTAGTGGGTAAAAAATCAGAAATTTTATCTCTGTTACCGAAGCGGTATAGAGATAAGATTTCTATTGTAGATGCAGATGATGTTATATCTATGAGTGATGCTGCAACTGATGCTGTTAAAAGGAAAGAGAGTACCATTTATAAAGCGGTTGAACTTGTTAAGCAAGGTGAAGCAGATGGTGTTGTGAGTGCTGGACATAGTGGTGCTACTATGACTTTAGCTACACTTAGACTTGGTCGCTTAAAAGGTGTGTCTCGTCCTGCACTTGTAACTCTTATGCCTACAAAAACTGGTCGTCGCTCTATTGTTTTGGATGTTGGCGCAAATGTAGATTCTAAACCTGAGCATTTAATGGAATTTGCCGTAATGGGTGGTTGCTATGCTGAAGATTTGCAGAAGATAAAAAATCCTAGTATTGGTCTTTTGGCAAATGGTGAGGAAGCTTCAAAAGGCAATGAAGTTACAAAAGCTGCGTTTAAAATGCTTCAAGGCTACAAAGGTTTTGTAGGTAATGTTGAGGGAAGTGATATTTTTAATGGTAGTTGTGATGTAATTACATGTGATGGATTTATTGGTAATTTAGTTCTTAAATCTGCTGAAGGTGTAGCTTCTACTATATCTCAACTGATTAAAGATTATATTAGAAAATCACCTGTCGCAATTACTGGCGCACTTTTGATGAGAAAGGTGTTTAGGTTACTTAAAAAAGAGATAGATTATGCTGAAGTAGGTGGCGCTCCACTTATTGGGATAAAAGGTTGTGCAATCGTAAGTCATGGTAAAAGTAATGCTAGAGCCATTGAAAACGCTATATATCAAGCTATCTCTTATGTTGATACTGGTGTAAATGAACATATAATCTCTCGATTAGAAACATTAAAACAAAAGGAAGTGTAATGGCATATGCAGCTCTTCGTTCGATTGGGGCTTATGTTCCCCAAAAGATTTTAACAAATGATGATTTAGCTAAAATGGTTGATACTTCAGATGAATGGATCAGTAAAAGAACAGGTATAAAAGAGCGTCATATTGCCGCTCAAGATGAAACTACAAGCGATTTGGGTGTTCAAGCTGCATTAAAAGCGATAGAGAGAAGTTCTATAGCTAAAGAAGATATAGATATGATTATATGTGCGACCATATCACCTGATTATTTTTGTATGCCATCAACTGCTACTGTTATTTCAAAAAAACTTGGACTTGGAAATGTTACTGCGTTTGATATAAGTGCAGCATGTACAGGTTTTGTTTATACTCTTTCTATCGCAAAAGCATTTATAGAATCTGGTATGAAAAAAAATATACTTATAGTTGGTGCAGAAAAATTATCAGCTATAACGGATTATAATGATAGGGGTACTTGTATCTTATTTGGTGATGGGGCTGGAGCAGCGATAATTAGTGCAACAGATAACAAGCAAGAAGCTATTATAGATGTAAACACTGGTGCAGATGGCACTTATGCAGATTTACTTATGACTCCAAATGGTGGTACAGGTTCGCCACATGATGCACTTGATGGTGAAGCTAATGCTTGTTTTATGCAGATGAAGGGTAATGAAACTTTTAAAGTAGCTGTTCGCACTCTAACAAATGATGTAAAAGAGATTTTAGAATCAAACTCTATTGAAAGTTCAGCTGTTAAGCATTTTGTTCCTCATCAAGCAAACTATAGAATCATAAAAGCAGTTGGCGACGCTTTGGGAATGACTTCTGAACAAGTAGTAGTTACTGTTGCAAAATATGGTAATACTTCTGGTGCATCAATCCCTATGGCTATAAATGATATATATGAAAATGGCAGTCTAAAAGCTGGAGAATTGTTGTTACTAGATGCTTTTGGTGGTGGTCTTACTTGGGGAAGTGCCTTAGTGCCTTTTTCCCCTATTGATTCTTAGTCTTCTATATTTTAAGTACTTTTATTGATTTGAAGAACTAAATACTTACGGTAGAGTTGCAAACTGGTTTGATAAAGCTAGATGTAACTCTTGGTAGAATTTTTCCTTCTTGGGTAGTTTTAATTCTGTTTCTCTTAGCTTTTCGCCCCATAAAGAGTTTGGAAAGTAGTTGTCATTTTTAAACCTTGCCATTACATGTATGTGTACACGAGGTAATACATTACCAAAGGACGCCATGTTGATCTTTGTGGGTTTGTAGTAAAATTTCATGTGAAATTCTATTATGTCATATGTTTCCCATAATCTTAGGCGTAATTTTTTTGGAACATCCCCTAACTCTTTAAATGCTTCACAAGTAAATATTTTTAGCCAAGGAACTTGACTATCTTCACTTTCAACATAGATTTCGCTATCTTTATAGATAATCATATTTAATCTTTTTTGGAGAAAATAGAGAGATTAGTCTCTATTTCCTCTATATCCACTTCTGTTTGAGTTTCTTCCAGATGATGAGTTACGATTTCTATCTCTGTTTCCACCTGAACGGTTTCTTGAACTACCTCTGTAGTTTCTACTTCTTCCACCTTTTCCTCTGTTGTCGTTTCTTTTGCCTGCTCTTTCTAAGATAGCAACAAGTTTATCAGCAGGAATACCGATAGAGTTAGGACCTTTTAATGTTTGTTTGTCTAAAATCATAGATATAAGTTTAAAGATGATAGTTTCTTCGTCTATATCTTCTTTTAGCATATCTAAAATCTTATGTGCTTCATCATATATTTTTTGATCTTCTATATTTGAGACTATTTTCTTGAGAGAAGTTTCTCTTAAATCTGTTTTACTTGGCACATAAGCATGTGTCATAGTGGTTCCAACTTTAGCTTTTATGCGTTGAAGTTCTTTAAATTCTAGTGGTGTTAAAAGAGTGATAGCTTTACCTTTTGTTCCCGCACGACCTGTACGACCAATACGGTGAACATAACTCTCAGGATCAAAAGGGATATGGTAGTTAAAAACATGGCTTATGTTATTAACATGGATACCACGAGCTGCTACATCTGTTGCAACAAGTACTTTGACAGAGTTATTTTTGAACCCTTTTATAACATTCTCTCTTTGTCTTTGTTCCATATCTCCATGAAGACCATTTGCTAAATAACCTGCATTGCTTAAAACATTACTAAGCCTGTCAACTTCAGATTTTGTTCTACAAAACACAACACTTTTGGTACTTTCTTCAGAATCCATAAGACGGATGATAGCATCATCCCTTTCACTTTCTTCAATCACATAATACTCTTGAGATATATCTGAATTTGTTGTTTCACCTTTTGTGATAGAGATAAACTCAGGTTCTTTAAGTATTCTTTGAGCCAAGAGTTTTATAGGTTTTGGCATAGTAGCACTAAAAAGAAGTGTCTGACGGTTAGTTGGTAAAAATGAGAATATCTCGTTTATATCATCCAAAAATCCCATATCAAGCATCTCATCAGCTTCATCTAGTACAACCATGTTTGGTGCAAAATTGTCAAGCATATTTCTTTTTAATATATCAAGAAGTCTTCCTGGAGTTGCTACAACTATACTAGCACCTCTGTTTATAAAATCTATCTGTCTTTTATATGAACTTCCACCATAAACAGTAACAGTTTTAATACCTAAATTTCTACCATATTTGAAAAGTTCAT
>JAMOQK010000070.1 GCA_027064045.1 Sulfurimonas sp.
TAACACCAAAAAACTCAGCTGCCTCCTCTTCATCATCAGTAAGATTTTCTTTTGCAAAGTCTGGGTCGTTTTCTATAAGTTCTTTAGCCTTGTTTTTACAAAAATCAAATAAAACTTCTTTGGCATGTGCATTGTCACTTAAAAAACCAAGTCCACTAAATTGATAAGGTTCTTTTTGCTCTATACACAATATAATGCCCTCACATTTTTCCTCTAGTACTTCGACTAAAGTTCTGTAGTTTACATTAAATTCTGCCACATGCCAACCTATCTCTTCAAGGTTTTTATCTGAAAAATCACCAACACCGTCTGCCGTTGTGTCATCGTATGAAGCTATTGGTGTGTTTATGCCTATAAGTTCTTGCCAATTTGAAAAAGCTTTTATAAGGATTCTCTCTTCATCTTCTACTATTTGATAGTTTTTTTCAGGTTTTCCTTTACCTTTGTAAATCAATGGCTCGTTGAAATTATCATATATAATTTTCCCATTAATGGTTATAGCAAATGTTTTTTTTGAGTTTATGGCATCATCAAAATCTGATTTTGCAACTATGATGATTTCGTTAATAAGATTAAATTTTTTCATTGTTTTCCTAAAGTTTTAATGGTATTATAAAAGTTTTTGCTTAACTTAGATATAATGCCACTAAATTTTCTAGGCGATTAAGCCTATATTTATGCAAGGAAATATATATGGCATTAAATGTTTATTATGACAAAGATACAAGTTTAGATCTAATTAGAAGCAAAAAAGTTGCTATGATTGGTTTTGGTTCTCAAGGTCACGCTCACGCTGAAAACCTAAGAGATAGTGGTGTTGAAGTGTGTGTTGGTCTCCGTAAAGGTGGATCATCTTGGGGTAAAGCTGAAGCTAAAAACTTTGAAGTTTTAACTGTTGCAGAGGCTACTGCTAAGAGTGATGTAGTTATGATTCTTCTTCCAGATGAAAATCAAGCTGAGATTTACAAAAATGAGATTGCTCCAAACTTAAAAGATGGTGCGACTATTGCTTTTGGTCATGGTTTTAATATTCACTATAACAGTATTATTCCTGCTGATAACATTAATGTTACTATGATTGCTCCAAAAGCACCAGGTCACACTGTAAGAAGTGAGTTTGTTCGTGGTGGTGGGATTCCTGATCTTATTGCTGTTGGTAACAACCCTAGTGGAAATACTAAAGAGTTAGCTCTTTCTTATGCATCTGCTATTGGTGGTGGTCGTACTGCAATCATTGAAACAACTTTTAAAGATGAAACTGAAACTGACCTTTTTGGAGAACAAGCTGTTCTTTGTGGTGGTGTAAGTTCTCTTGTTCAAGCTGGTTTTGAAACATTGACTGAAGCTGGTTATGCTCCTGAGATGGCATACTTTGAGTGTCTTCATGAACTTAAACTAATCGTTGATTTAATGTTTGAGGGTGGTATTGCTGATATGAGATATTCTATCTCTAATACTGCTGAATATGGTGATTATGTAAGTGGTAAACGAGTTATCAATGATGAATCTAAAGCTGCTATGAAAGAGATTTTAAAAGAGATTCAAGATGGTAGATTTGCAAAAGACTTTATCTTAGAAGGTCAAGCAGGTTATCCTCGTATGAATGCTGAAAGAAATAATGCAAGAGCTTCTTTAATAGAGAAAACTGGTGTTAAACTTCGCGATATGATGCCATGGATAAGCGCAAATAAAATCGTAAACCAAGACAAAAACTAAAATAACGACGCAATTTCTGCGTCGTTATACCCCTTTGTTTTTTTTGACAACTAGATTAACTGTTGCAACCGTATAAGTGTTGAAAGTAAAATAGCACCTTTATCTACATTTGAGCTTTTCATTTTTAATTCACTTTCTAGTAGCAGTTTGTGTAGTTTATAGTAGGCAATAGGTTTAAATTTTATAGATAAAGTAGCTTTTTTATCTACTACAAATTTTGGAGCTGGATAACCTAGTATTTCCATGGCATTTGGTGTGCCATTTACCCTTATATAGATGTTAAACATATATAATTGGGTTAAATAAGATGTTATGCTTGTTAGAATTCTTATCTCATCTTCGCCATGTTCTAGCATATTTGCTAAGTCATCTTTGAAATCTTTTTTACTTAAAAGTTTTGTTATAAAATCATCTATGTTTATCTCAGCAAGTCCAAAAACAAGCTTTTCTATATCTTTTGTAGTTATTTCTCTGTCATAAACTTTAAATTTATCTATCTCGTTTGCTGCGAGGGCTACATCTCCATTATGGATATTTAAAAGATGGGAGATAGAATATTTATCAATATTTACCTGTTTTTCTTTTGCGATATTTGCAATTATATTTTGAGATTCATAATCTTTTGGATGAAAAAATCTTACACTCATAGTTTTTGTACCACTAAAAGTTTTTTTATTGTTGTATGTTTTGTAATCACTTCCGTAGTAGGCATAGATGAAGATATTTTCTTTGTTTTTTTCACAAAAACTTATAAGTGTATCCAACTCTTTTTTAGGAACTTTTTTTTCACTCTTTATGATTAGTATATTTCTTCCACCAAAGAGTGAGGCTTGTGAGAGATGAGCTTTTGCTGAGCTAAAATCATACTCATCATGATAAAAAGATAAGACAGATGAATCTTCTACATTTGACATCATTTTTGTGTACATATCTATGAGAAAATTACTTTCTCCGAAAAATACAAAGGAGTTTGATATTTTACCCTGTTTTATATAGTTGTCAAACTCATTTTTATACACTAGTTATCTACCTTTTTAACGACAGATGCAAAGATTTTAGCTCTTGGAATATCTACTTTATCTATCCTGATAATAACATCTTCAAAAAGGACAATATCATCAGTTGAAGTGATATTAAGTCTTGCACCTTGAATCTCATCATGAAGTTCTGCTTTTATTTCAGTTTCGGTTGCTGTGATTCTAGCCTTAAACTCTTTGTTTATATTTTTATTTGCCCATCTTGCAAACTTCCTAGCCATAAAATCCATCTCTATTGTACTTGCTTCTCTCTCTTTTTCACTAATGGTCATAGCTAGTGCTTCTATGTTTCTAAGGACATAAGAACCTTCCTCTTTATCGCCTCTGTTTATGGCTTTTAGGAGTCTGTGAACAATTAGATCAGAGTATCTTCGTATGGGTGAAGTAAAGTGGGTATATGCTTCAAAACCAAGCCCGAAGTGTCCAGAATTTAGTGGAGCATATCTCGCTTGCATTTGACTTCTTATGATAAGTGTATCTACTTCAGCTTCCAATCCCATCTCTTTGGCTTGTTTTTGGATGTTTGAGATGGTTTCTTTGATAGAATTTTTTATATCTATGAACATCCCAATCCCTGCTAATTCTTGGTAAAGTACTTGAAGTTTAGCTTGGCTTGGTGGCTCATGAATTCTAAATATACCTCTGTCAAACTGTGAAGCTGCTTCTTTGTTTGCTAAAAGCATACAATCTTCTATAAGTGAATGAGATGGTGTTTCTTTGGCTTGAGATGTAGAAACTAGGTTGGAATTTTCATCTAAAGTCATCTCTATCTCTGTTGAGCGAAAATCATAACCAACCTTTAATCTTTTCTCTTTGAGTTTATCTGTTATAACTTTTAATTTTTTCAGATATTTAAAAATCTCTTTTTCTTCATCATTTTTGGCTGTTAATCTATCTTCAAAGAAATCATCAATCTCTTCATAATTAAATCTTCTATCTGAATGGATAATTGCCTCGTAAACTTTAGACTTACTAACTTCTAGGGTGTCTAAATCAAGTTTTATCTCAAAAACATAACTAAGTCTGTTTTTGTGTGGTTGGAGTGAGCATAAAGTTTCACTTAGTTGTCTTGGAAGCATAGGGATGGAGCGGTGTGGCAGGTAGATGGAAAAACTTCTATACATGGCTTCATTATCCAAAGCACCAAAGGGTTTTACATATTCACTCACATCTGCTATTGCTACATAAAGAGTTGTATTTTCATCATCCCAGTAAATCGCATCATCAAAATCTTTTGCAGTTACTGGGTCGATGGTACAAAAAGCTAAATCTCTTAAATCTTTCCTGTTGGGGTATTTTGAAGCATCTACTTCTTTAAATGATGATGCTATTTTTAAAACTTCTTCATCAAATTCATCATGTTTGTTAAACTGTGCCAAAACAATTTTTTCATCAACAAGTGGGTCATCAATATTGCCAAGCTTTTCCATGATAGTGTTGGTTTGATTATTTATTTTAAAAACATCACCCACCTGATACTTATCTAACTCCTCTCTTGTTAGTTCCACTCCAACGGGAAACTCAGTTTTTAAATCAACCAAAGAGTTAAGAGAATCTTTTTTTATGATGTAGCCTATGCTGTAACTAATAGCACGACCTACAACTTCAACTATTTTTGCACTTGGAGTTCCCCGTTTGCCTAAAATCCTTTGGGCAATAACCAAATCACCCTCTTTTGCATTATGTAAATCACCTTCACCTATAAATAAATCTCTCATAAGTTCACCTATAACATTTAGGTATGCAGTGCCATTTTGAACAAGACCTAGAGTTCCAGCACGATATTTTGAGTTAAATTTATATATGTTGTTTTTGTATGTTAGATATTTTTTGGCTAAGAAGTTTTCAACAAAAGACTTTTCATCATCTTTAATATCCTGCTCACTCAAACCAAGAGTGAGCCTTATAAGTAGAGATTTCAATTTTTATACTATTTTAAATTTTCTATAGCTGTTTCAAAGCTCTCAAGGTTTAGCTCATATTTTTCTATAAGTGCTTTGGCTTTGGCAATACTATCATCTGTAACTACTCCGTTTATAGGAACACAAACACGAACAACATGTAAAATTTGTGCTGCTCTTTTGTCATCATCTTCTGCTTGATCAGGATTTGTACAGTTTCTTATAACATCAACAAGCCCTTTCTCAAATCTCCAATGAGCAAAAACAGTCGCACTTACTTCAGGAGTATCAACGCCAACTACTTCTCTTTCAGCTGCTTCAACATCCCCTAGATTTAGTAGTGCATCACGAAATAATTCTTGTTTTCCATCATTTATGATTTGTTTAGCTATTAAAACTTTACCAATCTCAACAAGAAATGCCGCAGGAGATAGTATCCCCATGAGTTTATTTTCTTTTCTCATACACCATGAAGTTATAAGTCCATGCTGTTTTTTAGAAAGTGCTGAGAACATATCGTTGTTAATTCCATAAGGTGACAAGTCAAGTGAAAAACTTTTTTTAACAATACTAGCTAGTGCAAAACCTCTTACTGTACCCATGCCAAATAAACCAACTGCTTGGCTTATTGCATTTATTTCACGAGAAAAACCGTACAGTGGAGAGTTGGCAGCTTTTAAAATATCTGCTGTTAAAAGAGGATCTTTTTCAAGTATCTTAACCATATCATTAAAGCTACTATCTGGATCTTGATAAACTGCCTCTATCTGCATTGCAGATTCTGGAAGTGGTGGAAGTTGTTTGATTTGTTTTAACATTTCTTCAGTCATGTTTTCTCTCTTTATGGTTATTTTTGTGTAATTTCTATAATTATAGTCAATACAAATAAAAATATTTCTGAATATTTACAAAAAACTGTTATTATTTTTGATAAATTTAAAAAAGGTAAAAAAAGATGCAAAGAGACGCGATGCTAACGCAACTAGGTTATGCACCAAACGATGCTTTACTAAGTCAGCTAGAAAGAATTGAAAGTAATACCTCTGGGTATGAGAAGATAAGAAAACACATTATGGATTTACATGATGCTTTAAAAGTTGATGGTTCTTTTGTAGCTATGTCAAATACGAACGATTATTTTAAGATAAAAGTTGAAGCAACTTCAGCAGAGTTAGCAGAGGAAGCACATGCTAAGATAAAACATTTTAGTGATAAATTTAAAGTAAAAGTAAATAAATTAGACAATAAAGAGACATATTATATTGTTGGCTTTGATAAGTAATTATCTTTGAAAGAGCCGATGAGCATAGAGGGGTATGACCTTTTAGTTGAAGAGTTTAAATTTTTGGTAGAGGTTGAAAAACCAAAAACTGCAGAGGAAAAATTAGTAGCAGCCGCACAGGGTGATAGGAGCGAAAATGCTGACTATCACGCTGCAAAAGAGAAACTTCGTTTTATAGATAAAAGACTTTTTTATCTAAATTCTATGATTCAAAAATCACAAATTATAGACCCATCTTTAAACCCACATGCCAAAGTAAGATTTGGAAGCAGTGTAAAACTTTTAAATATTGATACTGATGAGGAAGAGTTTTATACTATTTGTGGTGTTTTAGAAGCAGAACCAGAAAATGGGCTTATCTCTATACATTCACCATTGGCATGTGCGATGCTTGGAAAATGTGAAGGGGAAGATTTTGTTTTAAAACTTCCACATGCCAAAAAAGAGTATGAGATAGAAAAGATTTATTATAAAAATATATTTTCACTTAAAAAAAATATACGAACAAAAAAAGATTTTTCGTTCCATTAAAACTTTTTTTACCACCTTTTAGATATAATCTCCACTTAAAAACCAATTTTTAGGATTCCATTGTGAGCCAACAATTACCAGATATAGATATGCAACTAGCAAACCATAAGTTATCTCAAGAAGATTATACACATATTAAGCAGATTTTAGGTCGTGAACCAAATCTTGTAGAGCTTGGGATTTTCTCAGCTATGTGGAGTGAACATTGTTCTTACAAATCATCAAAAGTGCATTTAAAAGGTTTTCCGACTTCAGCACCATGGGTTATTCAAGGTCCAGGTGAAAATGCTGGAGTTATAGATATTGGAGACGGATATGCTGCTGTATTTAAGATGGAGTCACATAATCATCCAAGTTTTATAGAACCTTATCAGGGTGCCGCTACTGGTGTTGGTGGAATTATGAGAGATGTATTTACTATGGGTGCTAGACCTATTGCAAATTTAAATGCTCTTCGTTTTGGTAATGTTACAAATGATGATAAAATTTCTTCTCATCAAAGATACTTAGTTCGTGGTGTAACTGAGGGGATAGGTGGCTATGGTAACTGTATGGGAGTACCTACCATTGGTGGTGAGACAAGTTTTGATGAGTGTTATAATGGTAACATATTGGTAAATGCTTTTACTCTTGGTTTAGCAAAAAGTGATGAGATATTTTATGGAAAAGCTGAGGGTACTGGTAATCCTGTAATGTATGTTGGGGCAAAGACAGGTCGTGATGGACTTGGTGGGGCTGTTATGAGTAGTGACAGTTTTACGGAGGAGTCAAAATCTCTTCGTCCAACTGTTCAGGTTGGTGACCCTTTTACTGAGAAACTTTTACTTGAAGCTTGTTTAGAGCTTTTTAAAACTGATTATGTAATCGGTATTCAAGATATGGGTGCTGCTGGGCTTACATCATCAGCATTTGAGATGGCTGGAAGAAGTGGTAGTGGGATGATAATGCACCTAGACAAAGTACCAGCTCGTGAAGAAAATATGACTCCGTATGATTTTATGCTTAGTGAAAGCCAAGAGCGTATGCTTCTTTGTGCTAAAAAAGGTAGTGAACAGGCGATAATTGATATTTTTGAAAAATGGGATTTAGATGCTGCTGTTGTTGGTGAGGTTACAGACACTGGAAATATGGAACTTTTTTGGCATGGTGAGAGATGTGCTGAAGTGCCAGTTGATCCAGTTAGTGAAGAAGCACCAGAACTTAATCGTCCAATGAGTAAGCCAAGTTATTTAGATGCACTTAAATCTGTAACTATTGATGACTTTGACAAAGTTTCAAATCAAGAAGCTTTTGAGACACTTACAAAATCTATGGAAGTTGTAGATAAATCTTGGGTATATACTCAGTATGATTCAATGGTGCAAACAAACACTATAAAAAATGGTGGGATGCTTGATGCTTCAGTGGTAAGAGTAAAAGAAAATGGCAAAGCTTTGGCGATGAGTGCTGATTGTAATGTTCGTTTTTGTTATATAGACCCAAAAGGTGGTGGAGCTGCTGCAACGATAGAAGCTGGAAGAAATGTCGCTATGAGTGGTGCTAGACCTTTGGCTATTACAGATTGTTTAAATTTTGGAAACCCTGAAAATCCAGAAGTTATGTGGCAGTTTGGACAAGCTTGTGAGGGTATAAAAGAGGCATGTGCTGCACTCAGCACTCCTGTAATTGGTGGGAATGTTTCACTTTACAATGAAACAAACGGAGTGAGTGTTTTTCCAACTCCATCTATTGCAACTGTTGGTGTAAATGATGACCAAAATAATGTACTGATGTCAAGTTTTCAAGGTGAGGGAAATTCACTTTACCTAGTTGGTGAGAGTAAAAGTGAATTTGGTGGAAGTCTTTATATGAAAGAGATTTGCCATACAGTAGCAGGGGAACTTCCTGAGATAAACTATGATAATGAACTTGCACTTTGGGAACTGGTTATAGAAGCAAACAAAAAACATCTGCTTGAGTGTGCAAAAGATGCAAGTAGTGGTGGTGTAGCTATTGCCTTAGCTAAAATGTCTGCTACAAGTGGTTTGGGCTGTGATATTGAGATGAGTGTAAGTGATGAGAGAGATATATTTGCAGAGTCTATGAGTCGTGCAATTATCGAAGTAAAACCAGAACATTGCGAAGCTTTTGAAGCAATGTTGGATGAGAGTATGGCATGTGAGAAAATCGGAACAGTTGGTGGAGAGAGCATTAAAGTCAATGATGTCGTGATGAGTTTAGAAGAGTTAAAAGATAATTATTTTAATACATTTAAAAGAGTAATAGAGAGAGATTTATAGATGAAAAGAGCATTAGTAAGTGTAAGTGATAAAAGTGGCGTAGTTGAGTTTTGTAACTCTTTGGTAAAAAACGGATATGAGATTATCTCAACTGGTGGAACTTATAAAAAGTTAGTGGATGCTGGTATAAAAGCTATAGAGATAGATGAAGTTACAAAGTTTCCTGAGTGTTTTGAAGGTCGTGTTAAAACGCTAAATCCGTTTGTACATGGTGGAATACTTCATCGTAGAGATAAGCAAAGTCACCTAGATCAAGCAAAAGAGTTGGGTGTTGAAGCGATTGACTTGGTTTGTGTAAATCTTTACCCTTTTAAAGAGACTATAGAAAAAACTGATGATTTTGATGAGATTATAGAAAATATTGATATTGGTGGACCTGCTATGGTTCGTTCAGCTGCTAAAAACTTTGATGCTGTTTTAATTGTTACAGATGTAAGTGATTACGATAGTGTGATTGATGCGATAGAAAATGAGAAAAACACAAAAGAGTTTCGCCGTGGTTTTATGATAAAAGCTTATGAGCATACTGCAGCATATGATAGTATGATAGCAAACTACATGAATGAGCGATTTAACGATGGTTTTGGTGAGAAACAGTTTGTAGTTGGTAACAAAGTTATGGCTACAAGATATGGTGAAAATCCACATCAAAAAGGTGCTTTGTATGAGTTTGATAAACATTATTCAAACAATTTTAAAACGCTAAAAGGGGAAGCGAGTTTTAACAACCTTAATGACCTTAGTGGTGCAGTTAAAATCGCTTCAGCTTTTGGTGATGATAATGCTGTTTGTATCACTAAACACGGAAATCCTTGTGGATTTGCTATAAAAGATACTTTGCTTGAAGCTTACATCCAAGCACTTAAATGTGACCCAGTCTCAGCATTTGGTGGTGTTGTTAGTGTGAATGGTGTTGTTGATAAAGAGTTGGCACTCAAGATGAATGAGATTTTTTTAGAAGTTATAATTGCTGGTCGTATCACACCTGAAGCTCAAGAGGTTTTTGCATCTAAAAAAAGGATAAAACTTTTTGAGATGGGAAGTGATAAACTTATTTTAGCAAATGATAAAAAAGATTTTAAACATATAAATGGTGGATTTGTTTTTCAAGATGCCGATAAAGTTGGCGCTGATGAGGTAAAAAATGCTAAGCTTATGTCTAAAAACTCTGCAACTGAAGCTGAGTTAAAAGATTTGGAAATTGCTTACAAAGTGGCTTCACTTACAAAATCAAACTGTGTAGTTTATGTTAAAAACTCTGCAATGGTAGCTGTTGGTATGGGTATGACTTCAAGAGTTGATGCTGCTCAATGTGCTTTGAAAAAAGCAAAAGATATGGGACTTGATGTTAGTGGCTGTGCTTTGGCAAGTGAAGCATTTTTTCCGTTTCGTGATAGCATAGATGCAGCTGCTGAAGCTGGTGTGAAAAATGTTATTGAGCCTGGTGGAAGTATCAGAGATGAAGAGATTATCCAAGCTGCTAATGAGTTTGGTATGAGCTTATATTTCTCAGAAGTTCGCCATTTTTTGCATTAAAATATCTATCCACATGCCCTTAAACTTTTATGGCATGTGGAAATCTTCAAACTTGATTGACATACACTCAACTCTTATGATATAATTCCACTAATAAAAAATTAACAATTATTTTAAGGAAATTATTATGGCTAAATCGTTATATGAAACGCTAGGTTTATCAGATAGTGCTAGTGAATCTGAAATCAAAAAAGCGTATAGAAAACTAGCAAGACAATACCATCCAGATGTAAACAAAGAAGCTTCAGCAGAGGAAAAATTTAAAGAGATAAATGCTGCTTATGAAGTTTTAAGTGATAAAGAGAAAAAAGCTCAGTATGATATGCACGGAGACAATATGTTCGGTGGTCAAAACTTTCATGATTTCTCCCGTTCACAAGGTGGCTCAGCTGATTTGGATGAAATTCTTCGTCAGATGTTTTCTGGTGGTGGTGCTGGAGGTTTTAGTGGTTTTGGAGGTTCATCTAGTGGGTTTAGTGGCTTTGGTGGTGCATCAGGTTTTGGTGGACAACAAAGACAGCAACCAAATCTCGATATTGAAACCAGTGTAACTATACCTTTTAGCGTTTCTATTCTTGGTGGTTCTCACTCTGTTAGTGTAAATGGTGAAAGATTTGACATTAAGATACCAGCAGGTGTGAAAACTGGTGAAAAAATGAGGGTAAAAGGTAAAGGTCATGCTCAAGGTGGCGTGGCAGGTGATTTATTTTTAAAAATTATAGTTGCTTCAAATCCTGATTATGTTAGAGAGGGTGATGACCTTGTTAAAAGTTTTGATGTTCCACTTTATGCAGCATTATTTGGTGATAAAATCGCTATAGATACACTTGAAAAAGAGATAAAACTAAAAGTTCCAAAAAACACAAAAAATGGACAAAGATTTCGTGTTAAAGGGATGGGTGCAATGAACAGAAAAACAAAAACTCGTGGTGACTTGTATCTAAAGGCAAATATTGTTTTACCAACCGTTGATGATTTAGATGATGATTTAGTAGAGTTAATGAAAGAAAAACTTCCAAAAAACTAAAAGGAGTAGGAGATGATTCACCAATATGATGAACCAGTTTATCTCATAAGTATAGTCGCAAAGATTTTAGATATACATCCACAAACTTTGCGTCAATACGAAAGGGAAAATCTTATCTGTCCATCTCGCTCAAATGGAAGGATTCGTCTTTATTCTCAAAGAGACATAGATAAGATAAAGATGATTTTAAGGCTAACTAGGGAACTTGGTGTAAATTTAGCAGGTGTTGATATAATTTTAAGACTTAAAGATAATGTTGATGCGATGGAGTCTGAGGTAGCAGAGTTAAGACATGAACTTTCAAAAGTTGAAAATACTCACTCGGTATCACCAGATAAAGCACTTGTAACTAAAAAAAGTGTTTATGAGATGATTATTTTTGAAGAGTAGTTATTCATTAAGTCGTTGTATATCTGTTCCGACATTTTTTAGTTTTTTCTCTAGTGAGTCATAGCCTCTGTCTAGGTGGTAGATACGGTGTATATTTGTTATTCCATCTGCCACAAGTGCAGCTAACACAAGCGCACTAGAGGCTCGTAAGTCAGTTGCCATAACATCAGCGCCACTGAGTTTATTTCTTCCATTTACTGTAGCTACATTACCATTTAAAGATATATCTGCACCCATTCTTTGGAGTTCACTTACATGCATGAAGCGATTTTCAAATAGTCTTTCTTCTATGATTGAAGTTCCCTCTGCTTGGGTTGCTAAAGCCATAAATTGTGCTTGCATATCTGTAGGGAATGCAGGATATTCCTGAGTTATAACTCTTACAGGTTTTATAATTTTGGATGGATGGATAGTGATGGTATCTTGTGTTGAACTAAAACTACTTCCCATCTCTTCAAGTTTTGCTATGACTGCACCAAGATGATGAGTATTTACATTTGTAAGTGTGATTTCTGATTTTGTAATAGCACCTGCACAAAGGTAAGTTCCAGCCTCTATCCTATCTGGTATTACTGAAAATTCATTTATATCCATGAGTTTTCCAGCTCTTCCTTCTATGGTCAAAACTGCGGTACCAGTTCCATCTATGTTTATACCACTGTTATTTAAGACTTCACAAAGTTGAACAACTTCAGGTTCTCTCGCTGCATTTATGATGGTCGTTTTTCCATGTGCCAAAGCTGCTGCCATAACAATATTGGCTGTTCCTGTAACTGTGATTTTATCAAAAATAATTTCACAACCTTTTAGACCATTTGGTGCTTTTGCTTCTACATAACCAGCTTGGATTGTAATCTCGGCTCCCATCTGTTCTAGTGCTTTTAGGTGTAAATCGATTGGTCTTTGTCCAATAGCACATCCACCAGGAAGTGAAACCTCACAATGCCCAAATCTAGTTAAAATAGGTCCTAATACCAATATGGAAGCTCTCATAGTTTTGACAATGTCATAAGTTGCTTTTGTTTGATTGAGAGTGGATGTATTTACTATAACTTTATCATCATGGAAGTCGCATGTAGCACCCAGATTTGATAAAAGTTTTAAAAGTGTTTTTATATCTGCCACAGCAGGTAGATTTTTTATATGAACACTGTTTTTAGCCAATATAGTCATAGCTATAAGTGGTAAAGAAGCATTCTTGGCACCTGAAATTTTGATAGTTCCATTGATGGAATCTACCCCTTTTATCTGTAAATAATCCATAGTTCTCTTTTAAAAATTTATTGTTCGCAATTATATCTAATTATCTGCAATATTGCTTCTGATATATTTTACAAATTCATTCTTTTGTATAGCTTTGGAATAAAAATAACCTTGTAGTTGGTCACACTTTAACTCTTTTAGTGCTTCTACATGTTCTTTTGTCTCAACACCTTCTGCAACTGTTTGAAATCCAAGTGAATGTGCCATTGATATGATTGTTTTAACAATAACACTGTCTTCATCATCATCCACCATTTCCATCACAAATGATTTGTCTACTTTAAGTGTATTAATTGGAAATTTTTTAAGATAGGATAGTGATGAGTAACCTGTTCCAAAATCATCTATGGCGATTGAAACGCCTATTTTTTTCAACTCAGAAAGTATTGTAAGTGTTGCATCTATGTTTGCCATTGAGAGTGTTTCTGTGATTTCAAATTCTAACTCTTTTGGATCTATATTATATTTTTTAATCATTGATGAGATATGGTTTATTAAGTTGTCATTTTGAAACTGTTTTGCAGATAAGTTAATAGCTATTTTTACACCAGATATACCGTTTTTGTTCCAAGTTGAAATATCTAACATACACTTTTCTATAATCCAATTACCTATCTCTATGATAAGACCAGTACTCTCAGCAATATGTATAAATTCATCAGGAAAAATTAATCCTTTTGTTGGGTGATTCCATCGTATAAGTGCTTCAGCTCCAGAGATAGTATTGTTAAAAGTATCTATTTTTGGTTGATAATATATTTCTAATTCTTTTTTATTTTTTATGGCTAGTCTTAAATCTTGTTCTGTTTCTAGGTGTTGAGAGATAAAATTAGTCATGTTTTTTGAGAAAAATTTATAGTTGTTTCTGCCATTGTTTTTTGCATCATACATTGCTGTGTCTGCATTTGTCATAAGTGTGTCTAAATCTTTACCATTGTCAGGATATGTTGCAATACCTATACTTGTAGTGAGATATAATTTATGTTCATCAATGGTATGCTGTCCACGAAGTGCTTCTAAACATTTATTTGCGATTTTATGAATGCTATTTAAGCTATCAACTTTTGGTACTAAAATAACAAATTCATCTCCACCTATGCGGGATGCAGTATCTGATTCTCTTAGTTGGTTTTTTAGTAAACCTGCAATATATATGAGAAGTTTATCTCCAGTATCATGTCCTAAAGTGTCATTTATAAGTTTAAAGTGGTCTAAGTCTAAAAACATTAAGGCAAGTTTTGTTTTTTCTCGTTTTGCATTTTGTAGTGCTTTGTGTATTCTGTTTTTGAGTAGTGTTCTATTTGGAAGTGAGGTTAAAGGGTCATAAAAAGCCAGTTTTTCTATGGTTTGTTTATTTTTATTTTCTTGAGTTATATCCATACTTACAGCTATAATTTTAATAGAGTTATTTTGTTTTTTGCGAACTTTACCCCTTGTCCTTATATCTATTAGCGAACCATTAGTTGTTTTTATAGTGTATGTTAGATCAAATGTGGAACCATTTTGAACAGCTTTATTTATGCTTTGTAGTATATTGTTATAATCTCTTTTTATAATTAAAGATAGAAAATCATCCCAATTAATCTTGATTTTGAGGTTTGTTTTTAAAATTCTGTAGATTTCATCACTTAGTTGTAACTTGTCATTTACAACATCATATTCCCAACTGCCGATATTTGCAATCCTTTGAGCTTGTTTAAGGTGTGCTTCTTTTTCCAAGACAGTTTCATTTAGTTTTTGTATGCTTTTTAAGTATTTGGAGAGATTGTTTAGTAAAATATTTGCAGATTTTGTGATAATTCCCACTTCATCATTTGATTTTATATCTATATCTATTATTTGTGGATTTCTTGGGTTAAATTTTTCAAATGAGGATGCAAGTGAAGTTAAATTTTTTAAAGTATTGTATAGCAACGAGCCAACAATAAACAGTGATAATATAAAAATAATTCCACCTATAAATAAGTATTTATAAAAATTATTCATAAATGTTTTATAGGATTTATTTGAATAGATTAAGGTTATTGTACCTATTTTTTTTGAAGTGGCTGGGTCTATTAAATCAGTTGTGGAAAAATAGTTTTTTTCTTTTTTAAGTTCTTTGATAGTTTTGTTTGTATTTGAAAAAAACTTTGTTTTTTTAAGTAGTTTTGAATCTATTTTTAAAACTAAAATCTTTTTATTTTTTAGTTGTGTCTGTGCTATATCGTCAATAGAGTTGTCAAATCCATAACTTAGATTTAGTGCAATCATAGGATTTATATTTGCTTGAACAGAAGCTATATCCTCTTTTATCATTGAGATGTAACCATTTGAAAAAAAGTAGTTTGCACTAAAAAAAACCATACCAATAAATATGGATGAAGAGAGGAAAAGTATAAAAAGTGTTTTTGAAAGCAAAGAGTTAAAAAATGTTTTCATGATTTGTTTTCTTTGTAAATTATATAAGAATAATAGGTGTTGTTAATCTTTAGTAGATTATCATAATTTGTTGTATAGATATTTGAAATTTTTAAGAGGATTGGTCGAAATGTTATGTCGCTTGATCTTACTGCATGTAGATTTATGATTGGTTTTACTTTTTTACCAACTTCTAGTGAAAGCATGATACCACTTTTTAAATCATCTTTTGAATAAGAAAATGTTAAAGCTTTGACTTTTTGTGCCTGTTTTATAACTTTTTTTATGTTTTTGATATTTGTTGGTAAAAGGTAGTATAGATTGGCGTAAGAGTTGTTAACTTTGTTGTATGGCAATAAAATAGTTTTTATTTTATAGCTTTTTATTTTATTATGATATTTAAGTGTTATCTCATTTTTTAATAACACAGCACTTCTGTAGCTATTTGAGTTGTAAAGTATAGCAATCGTTATAGAGTTGTCTTTTAATTTTTCTTTAAAATCATAATCCATCAGATATATTTTCGGTACAAGTACAGCATGTATTTTTAAAAGAGACTCGTTTATAGATAGTGAAAATAAAGACTCTACCAATAAAAATATAAGTAAAAGATATTTCATATTAAAATTCCAATGATAAATTTATCATCATAGTTCTCCCACCATCATCAAAGTCCTTATTGTAGGCATTTGGAGTAGTACTATAATATGTGTTTGCATCAAATAAATCGTTAAGTACCATAGATGCACAAAAATCTTTATAATTATATGAGATGGTTTGATTTAATATTAAACTATCCGACATTGATTCTCTTGTATCGTTATCAAATCTTTTTGAACCAGATACATATTTAAGGAGCGTTCCAAATACAAAGCCTGAATTTAATTTATAAGTTAATTTAGTTGAAGCCAATATGTTTGCAACATTAGGTAGTGCGTTGTTGTCATTGTCTTTTGACTCTGTGTAACTAGCTATAAAATCAACTTCTGTATTGTTAGTTGGTATATATGTGTAGTCCAATTCTGTACCATAGAAAGTATTTTTAGTTTCTTGCACATATTTTCCAGTGACAGGGTCTTTTGTTATCATATCGTCTATCTTGGTTGTATAAAAATTTAGTCGTAGAATATTATATGGAGATTGTTTGAAAACGATACCTGTTTCTAAACTATCTGATTTTTCAGCACCTAAATTTTTATCTGATGTTAATTCAACCCAAGATGGCGCTCTAAAAGAGTGAGAATAAAGTGCTTTTACTCTTAGTTTATTATTGATTTTATATACAAGTCCTAAGTTTGGTGAGAATGAATCTTTAAAATCTGAATAGTAGTCATATCTTAGACCAGTGGATATATCTATATCTTTATTTACAGAATATTCATCATTTAAATATATAGAATATATTGTTCTATAAAAACCAGAATCGACAATAGGGTTAGCTTTAGCAACACCGTTTACATCCCAACTGTTTTTAAGTTCGTCAGATATTTCAACTCTTGCACCAATAAGTAGTCGGTTATTTTCTATGGATTTAGATAAGATGTTTAGTTCGCTAAAATAGTTTTTTTCTTCATAGTCAGATAAAATAACTGCTCCAATAGGATGAGCTACTTGTGCTTTTTGTTTGTAATTTGTGTACCCTATGGAAACTTTAATATCATTTTTTGGATTTAGAGTGTTTTTATATGAAAGCTCACTAAAAATAGTTCTGTTCTCATTATAAAATTTATTTTCTTGTTCATCAAGCACACCTAAAAAACCATAGGCATTTCCTTGATTTGATTTTTTGATTCTTGTGTTAAAAGATAGATGCTTGCTACTGATATTTATCCCAACACCATAATCATCCAGATGTCTATCACTATCACCACTTCTCCCACTTGGATTTGGTTCTACTTTTATCTCTTTTTGATCTCTTTGCGTGTAAGAATCTATAGAAACTTTAACATCATCAAAGTTTGTGGAGAAAATTGTCCCAATTTTGTTGTCTTGATATGTGCCTTTGCTTATAAAAACACTGTTTTTTGTAGTTTCTTGTGAGCTTTTGGTTATGATGTTTATAACACCACTAATGGCATTTGAGCCATATAGTACAGAACCAGCTCCCCTTATAACTTCTATTCTCTCTATTAGTTCTATCGGAAAATCAAGATAGTAGTAGATAGAAGCCCGATAAGAGTTGTTGATAGTGACTCCATCAACCATTAATTTAACTTCACCTTTTTGTGTTACACCTCGAAAAACAACAACACTAACACCAGAGAGTTCTTTTTTTAGCTGAACACCAGGAACTAAACCAAGAGCTTCAAAAACATTTTTAACCCCGATTTGTTTTAACTCTTCGGCTCTTAAAACTGTAATAAAAGAGGGTGTGTCATCTATGTTTAGTTTTGTTTTTGTAGCAATTTCACTTACTTCATCTAAGCTTTTTAGAAAATCCATTTCTAAGTCTTCTGCACACAACGACAGGCTAACCAGTATTAAGCAGGTTAAAATATATTTCATGATTCTGATACAATCCTTCTATAATCTACTATATTGTATCTTAATAAATATAAAAAAAAACTTTTTTTGATATACTGTTACAAAGGAAAAAGAAGATGAGTTCAGCTCTTGATAGACTAAAAAAACTAACAACTAAAATTTCAAGTTATGAGGTTGCACGAAAGGATAATCTTGAAATTTTAGAAAGATTATATGAAGAGATAGGTGTAGGTGAAAAAGTTGGTTGTTTTTCAGATATTTTTGAATTTAAAGCGATAAACCTTTCAGGAGCATCGCTTTTGAGTGAAAATTTAGGGGAGATAAAAGAGGGCAAATATTTGCAGATTTTAGCGATAGGTTATGATAAAGATGCTGTTGTGAAAAGTAAAAATATATCCTTGGGTTATTTTGGTAGAGTTGAAAATGTTGATGAAGAGTTGAAAAATAAAATTGTAGAATTTATCATAAGATATAGGTTTGAAAAAAGTTTTATGACACTTCAGCACTATTATGCAATGTTGGAATCTTTTAATAAATGAGTAAATTTTATTTTCTTTTATGGCTAAAATGGGCTGTAAGATTGAGTGTTTGCAGTGTAGTGTTGGCATGTGGGCTTTCTTTTTTGATTACACTTTTTATATACATAAGTCAAGGTATGCCAAGTCTAAATGGTAAGATTTATGTGGCTTTGTTTAGTGTGTTTAAATTTTGGTTTGCTATATCTTGGAGTTTTACACTCCTTATAGCTTTGTTTAGAAGTTTAAAATTTATTTTTAATATCCCACATGCCAATTATGAACTAAAACTCATGGCATGTGGAGATAGTGACGAGTTTATTGAGGTTGTGGGGTATGGTGATTTAGTTAGAGTTTGGAGAAAATGGTTTATGCTTTTGGTTTGGTTAGTTGGAAGTATGGTTGTTTTGGCTTTGGTTTTTGTGCGTATATTTACAACTTATGTGAGTTTGTTTGAATGGTTTAATATCTATTGGTTGTTTGGTTTTATTTTAGTGGCTGGGTATCTCTCTTTTATCCTTTTGGGTACGAGATGTAAAAAGATAAAGATTATAAAATGGTAATATTTTTAGATTTGGAAACAACAGGGCTGGAGTTAGAAGATAAAATCATCTCCATAGGTTTGATTGTTTTAGAAAATGATAAAGTAGAGATAAAATATGATTTAGTAAATGAGGGTAAAAAAATCCCACCAAAAGCTTCAAGTATCCATCATATAACAAATGAGATGATAAAAGACAAACCAACCTTTAAAGAGAGTGATAGTTATAAATTTTTGCAACTTCACAATAATGAAGATGTAACACTTGTTGCTCACAATATAAACTTTGATTTGCAAAAGCTTATGGCATGTGGGGTTAGATGGAGGGGTAAGATGATAGACACTCTTAGGGTTACCAAGCATCTTATCCCAGAATGTGAGTTCTTTTCGTTGCAATTTTTAAGGTATGAGTTAAAACTTTATAAAAAAGAGCTTCAGCAGAGTTTGGCATGTGGGATAACCTCAAATATCATTGCTCATAATGCTTTATCTGATGCATTGGTGGTTAAGCTACTTTATGATTATCTCATGGAAACTACAACTATGGATGAGATGTATGAACTTAGTTTTAAAAATGTACTTCTTGAGAAGATAAACTTTGGTAAATACAAAGAGAGATATATAGAAGAGATAGCGATGAATGATAGAGGTTATCTTGAGTGGCTTTTGTTAAATGTTATGGATTTGGATGAAGATTTAAGGTATAGTATCGTTTATTATTTGGAGGGGTGTTGATGAAAATAGCAGTTGAGTGTAAATCACCATTGTTGCAAAAATCTTTGGAACTTTTTTTATCTAAGTATCTAACTACACTTAAACAGTGTGATATAGTTGTTAGAGATGAAGCGTGTTTAAATGATAGTAGGTGTTTTTATATATCTTGTGATAACAATGCAGATTTAATTAAGCCATTTTCAAAATCACAACTTATTTTAGCTTTGGAAAATAGATATAAAAGTTCGGTAGTTAAAGGTTTAATAGCCTCTGAACCTAAAATAGAAGAAGAACATATGAATTTTGATATTTTAGAAAAACGGATAGAATACTTAACAAAAGAGTATCAGCAAAATATTTTAAAAAGTATAAGAGCCTTTTATGAAAAATAAACCATTGACAAAAAAAATAATATCTGGAAAGTACAAAGGTAAAACACTTCTTCTTCCCTCAAAATTAACAACAAGAAGTTCCAAAAGTATAGTTTTAGAATCATTTTTTAACACCATTCAGTTTGAAATTATAGATGCAACTTTTGTTGAGGTTTTTTCAGGCAGTGGTTCCATTGGTCTTGAAGCACTTAGTCGTGGAGCAAAAGAGATAATATTTATGGAAAAAGATAAAGATGCTTTGTCTGTGCTTAAAAAAAACATAGCACAAATGAACCCTTTGGCATGTGAGATTTTTGCAGGGGACAGTTTTGCCAATATAGATGCTGTTGTAAAAACTTTAAAGAGAAAAAACACAGATGCCTATATTTATATAGATCCACCTTTTAGTATAAGAGAGGGGATGGAAGATATATATGAAAAAATGATTCAACTCATAGCTTCTTTACCAAAAGAAAATGCTAAACTCATCATTATAGAACATATGACTACTCTTAAAATACCAACTACAATAGGTCAATTTAAAGTAAAAAAATCTAAAAAATTTGGAAATACAACGCTAACATACTTAAAGAGTGAGTAAAGTGGAATAATTATTGCTAATTTTTACTTAACTTGAAGGATTGGCAATGAAAAAGATTATTTTATTTTTACTTATTTGCAGTGTTACATATGCTACTAAGATTAGTGATGTTGCAAGTATTGTGGGTGTTCGTGACAATCAGATTATTGGTTATTCTTTAGTTGTTGGTCTTAAAAAAACTGGTGATGGAACTACCTCTAAATTTACTCTTCAATCTATCGCAAATATGCTTAAATCTATGAATATAAATATGAAGCCAGTAGATATAAAATCTAAAAATGTTGCAGCAGTTGTTGTAACTGCAAGTTTAAAGCCGTTTGCAAGACAGGGTGATAAGTTTGATATTACAGTATCTTCTATTGGTGATGCAAAATCTTTGGAAGGTGGAACACTTCTTATGACTCCACTCAAAGGGGTGGATGGCAAGATATATGCACTAGCTCAAGGAGCTGTGAGTATAGGTGGTAAAAACGATAAAGGAGCAGGTACTTTATCTCACCCAACAGTTGGAATTGTATTTGATGGTGCCGTTGTTGAGAGGGAGATAAATATAGATCTTTATCATCAGAAGTATGCGACATTATCACTTAAAGAGTCAAATTTTCAAAACTCTGTTGCTATACAAAAAGCTATAAATGCTCTTTATAACACTCAGGTTGCAGTAGCTATGGATCCAAGATCTATTAAGCTAAAAAAACCTAAAAACAAATCAATGGTAGAGTTTTTAGCTGAGGTACAAGATATAGAGATGGATTATCAACCAAAAAGTAAAATCATTATCAATGAGAGAACGGGAACTATTATCGCTGGTGTTGATATAGAAATTAAACCTATAATCTTAACACATGGTGATATGACTATCAAGATAAAAGAGCAAAAAACTGCTGCTCAACCTGATGGTTCTATGGTGGTTGATAAGGATTTGGTGATAGGTTTAAATGAAAATGAGATATATACGAGTAAGGGTACAACAACGGTTGCAAACTTGGTTCGTTCTTTGCAAAAGTTAGGTGCTACACCAAAAGATATTATCTCAATTTTAGAAGCTATGAAAAGTGCAGGTAGTATCTCTGCAGAATTAAAGGTTATATGATGAATATGTATGGAAGTGGTGCATTGGGAATTCAGGCAAATGCTCTTTCAAGCCAATATAGTGTGCCAAAGATAGATGCAAATGTTGAAGATAAGGCACTTAGAGAGCAAACAGATGCTTTTGAATCTGTAATCCTTAAAATGATGATGGATAATGCTATGAAAGATGAGAAAAATCTTTTTTCAGAACAAAATGATCCAGGTGATAAAATATATAAATCTATGTATAGAGATGAACTTGCAAAAGCAAGTGCCGGTAGTTTTGGTTTTTCTCAAATGTTGTATGATTATTTAAGCGAAAAGGGTTGATTTATTTTGATATTTGTCGATGTAGTTGTATGAGTAAAATTACAGTGATAAATAAAGGATAGATTATGATTTCGCAAGTTAATAGTGCTACTGTTCGTAATGCTTATGCAACTGGTTCCAATGAAGCTAAAGGTGTTTCAAAACGAGCTAATGCAAGTATTTCAAAACAGGGTGATATGAGTAATGTTGATAGAGTCAGGACATCTTTGGAGTCTGGCGAATATAAGGTTAATATACAAGCTCTTTCAGAGAAGATTGCTGAAGAGTTGTTGTAAAATACAAAAAGGTAGGGGGTTGACATGTTGTCTCATCATTTAAAAAATGCTTTAAAAGATTTAAAAGATTTAATCGAAATAACTGAATCTGATATAGAAGATATTAAAGAAGCGGGGCATGACCCACAGTTTGAAAGATTGTCATTAAAAGATGAGAAGATAAAAAGTTTTGAGCAAAAAAAAGCAATGATTGATTATGAGATTTCATCTTTAATGAGTGCAAATCCAGATAAAGATTTACCAGAGCTTTTAAATGAGGAGCAACATCAGTTTTTAGATGAGTTAAAAGTAGAACTTTCAAACCTTAGAAACATCAATCAAAGATATGCAAAATTGGTTTTGGCTGTAAGTAATTTATATAATACATTTTTAGAAAGATTAGTTCCGACTGAGATGCAAGGCTACAACAAAGTTGCTACAAAAAATCCAACTATTTTGGAAGTGAGAGTTTAAGATGTCTTCAATATTTAATTCACTATATATTGGTTATTCTGGTTTAAATGTCGCTCAACAAGGTATAGACACAACAGGGCATAATATAGCAAATGTTGATAGTGAAGGATATACGAGACAAAGGGTGGTTTCTGAAGCAGCCACACCTGTAAGTATGCTTCCTGGACAAGTTGGAAACGGTGCCGATGTTCAAACTGTTAAAAGAGTTTTTGATAATTTTGTATTTGATAGATATAATGGTTTGTCTGCAGATAAAGAACATAGTGATTATGAAAAAAAAACATTAAATGAACTTTCAACATATTTTCCAGAGATTGATGGAGTAGGGGTAAAATCAGATTTACAAGAATATTATAATATGTGGCAAACATTTTCAGATAATCCAGATAACAATGCTATAAAACTTGCTTTAGTAAAACAAACTGAAATTCTTTCTCAACATATTACAGATACGCAAAATAAAGTTTTATCACTACAATCACAAATTAATGATGAATTATCGGTAAATATAAACGAAGTAAATAGTCTGGCAAAAGAGTTGGCTACTGTAAATGTGCAGATAGATGAGGCAGAATCTGGAGATGTATATCCGGCAAATGATTTAAGAGATAGAAGAAATGTACTAGAAAATAGTCTCTCAAAACTAATTGGTGCAAAGGTAAAGCAAGGACAATTAGAATCAAATATTCAGATAGATAGTTCATCAAACACTAGAACAGGTAGCTATACACTTAGTGTAAACGGTTTTAATATAGTAGATGGAAACAGTTATCATCCCCTTCATATCAACAAAGAAACAAACAGATATGGATTTTATGATATATCTTATGAAAGACAAGATGGAACTTTGATTCCAATGGCAGAAAAAATAGATAATGGTAAAATAGGTTCCATTTTAAATCTTAGAGGAGCTTCTTTAGATACAACAGATGATATGCCAACTGATGGAATTTTACAAAATGTTGTTAGTGAACTTGATGCTTTTGCTAAAGGTCTAATAGAATCAAGTAACAATCTGTATGCACAAAGTTCTACGACAAGTATGCAATCTAATGATTTAAATATAAATCCTGAAAATTCACTTTTAAATTCAAATTTAAATATTAAAGAGGGTTCTTTTAATCTGATAGTATATGATGTTGATGGTAATGAGGTGGCATCAAGAGGGATAAATATAGATATAGCAACTACCATGACAAAAGGAACAAACTCTATAAAAGGGCAGATGGAAGCCAATATAGATGATAACGATGATGATAATGCAAATAACGATATAGATGATTATTTGGTATTTAACTGGGGTTCTAGTGCTGATGGGCAAAATAGATTAGAGTTTAGATTAAATCCATCTTTTAAATCAGAAGGTTATACCTTTGCTGTTTCAGATAATCTAAAAGATGATACATTCGCATCTGGGACTAATTTTGCGGGAGCTGTCGGTTTAAGTAGATTGTTTGATGGTGAAAATGCTAGGGATATATCTTTAAATAATGAAATAAAAAACGATCCAAACCTTTTAAGTGCAGGTTATTCTTCATCTTCTGGTGATAACAGAGTTGCCCTAGATATGGTTCAGCAACAATATGAAAATTATGATTTTAAAGTTGGTTTAGCAACATATAATTCAACTATGTATGGTATGTTTGATACTGTTGCTACGGATGTTGGAACAGAGACAAATAGAGCGATTTTACGAAATGATACAGTAACGGCACAGTTTAATTCTACTGAAAAAGAGTATGCATCTGTTTCAAAAGTGAGTGTAGATGAAGAGATGACGAACCTAATCAAATACCAAACATCTTATGGTGCTGCTGCAAAAGTTATAACAACCATAGACCAGATGATGCAAACGCTTCTTGGGATTAAACAGTAGTTTTTATGCCAAAATTTAGCATCCTTATTTTGGTGTTTATTTTTCTGTTTTGTTTTTTAGGTTCTTTGTTTTATCATGTTGATGCTTATTTGCTAGATAGTAATTCCATCTTAGTTGCACCATCATTTGAACATCTTTTAGGAACAGACAGACTTGGTAGAGATATTTTAGCAAGGCTGATAGAAGGTGGTAAAATATCTCTTATTATAGGTGTTGGAAGTGCCTTTATATCCTCTTTAATTGGATTGATTTTTGGTTCTATGGCTGGGTATTTTAGAAATGGTTTTGATAAATCTTTTGTTGTTATAGTTGATTTATTTTTAACTTTTCCAACTTTTTTTCTCCTTTTGGCACTTGTGAGTTATGTAAATGCTTCTGCATGGGTTTTGATAGTTATTATATCTATTACAGGTTGGATGACTACGGCGAGACTTATCCGTTCTGAGAGTTTTAAAATCACTTCAGAACCTTTTATTAAGATTTTAAATATTGCAAATGTAAGTAAAATAAAGATTTTGTTTAAATACTACGCTCCAATTTTAGCTCCTATCTATTTTGTTAGTTTTACTTTTGGTGTTGGTGGTGCTATACTCGCAGAATCTGGACTTAGCTTTTTAGGTTTGGGGATTGTAGCTCCTCAGATGAGTTGGGGAACGATTTTAAGTGGTGGCAAAGATGTTGTAGAAATTGCATGGTGGGTTAGTTTTTTCCCAGGGTTAATGATATTTTTAGTAACTTTTTCACTGATAAATATCTCAAATTATTTGCAACAACTTACAAACAAAAAACAAATTCAAAGTTAGTTAACTAGCTGTGATGCTTAGAAGTGGAGAAAATATTTTTATTTCTAATGAAAATAAAAGAGCAAACTAGATATACTTCTGTTATGATTTTAATGATAGATAATTATGATAGTTTTACATATAATATTGTGCAATATTGCAGGGAGTTGGGAGCAGATTTGAAAATCATCAGAAATGATGAGATGAGTGTTTTGGAAATAGAAAAGCTAAATCCAGAGAAAATTATTATCTCCCCTGGACCAGCATCTCCTGATGAAGCTGGTGTTACTTTAGAAGTTATAGAATATTTTAAAGATAAATTACCGATTTTAGGGATATGCTTGGGACATCAGAGCATTGCTCAAGTTTTTGGTGGAAAGATTATCCGTGCAAAACATATGATGCATGGTAAAACTTCAATTATGAAACAAACTTTGGCATGTGAGATATTTAAAGATTTACCGCAAGAATTTATTGCTACTAGGTATCATTCGCTTATAGTTGATAAAAATAATTTACCAGATATTATAGAAGCAACAGCATATAGTGAAGATGATAATGAAATAATGGCTCTTCATGTAAAAGATAAAGAGATTTATGGTGTTCAATTTCATCCAGAATCTATTATGAGCGAACATGGACATGCAATTATTGGAAATTTTTTAAAAATATGAAATCTAAATACATCTTTTTCTTAATACTTGGGATAGATGTTTTAGTTTTATTCTTAGAAATTTCAGAGTTATCTATATCTTATCATGAGGCTTCTATGCTTTATGGTAAGGTAACTTTTTTACAAATTATTGAACGGGCTTCTCTTTTTCTTTTTGGCTACAATGATTTTGCTCTTCGTTTACCTATGATAGCCTTACATGTATTAAGTTTTGTGTTATTGTATAAAATTTCAAAAAGTTATTTAAGATATGATAGGGATAGATTATGGTTGATGTTTATATTCGTATTGCTTCCGGGAGTTACAAGTTCTGCAATACTTGTTGATAATGCAGGATTTGTAATATTTGGACTTTTGTTGTTTATATACATGTATAAAAAAGTACCACAACTTTATATCTATTTTTTATTATCTATCTATGCAATTATAGATGGTGGTTTTTTATATCTCTTTTTCTCTTTAATATTTTTTGCATTATATAACAAAGACAAGTCTTTTTTATCTTTTAATTTAGTTGCATTTTTAATATCTATGTTTTTTTATGGTATTGATACTCAAGGCTTACCACAAGGGCATTTTTTAGATGCTATTGGTCTATATTGTGCTATCTTTACTCCAATAATCTTTATTTATATTTTTTATGTATTATATAGAAGATATTTAACTAGAGAGATGGATATATTATGGTTTATATCTTCTGTAACCCTTTTAGTATCTTTATTATTATCTTTTAGGCAAAGAATTTATATTGAACACTTTGCTCCATACCTTATAGTTGCACTTCCTTTGGTTGCACAAACATTTGCTACTTCATATAGAGTAAGACTTAAAATTTTTAGAACAAAATATAAAGCTGCTTTTGTATTATCCTTAGTTTTTTTATTATTAAATAGTTTTTTGGTACTTTTTAATAAATATATATATTTGATTTTAGACAATCCGCAAAAGCATTTTGCATACAAGATGCATATCGCCAAGGAGCTATCCAAAAAACTTAAAACTAGAGGTATAGACTGTGTAAATACAGATGGAAGTATGCAAAAAAGACTAAAATTTTATGCAATATCAAAGTGTAAACAATATATCTTAGATGAAAAACCTATAAATGATAATAATTTATCTTCTAATGTCACTATTCGTTACAACAATAAAATAATATATAATGCAAGCGTTACAAAAATAAACATTAAATAAATCTCTTTGGTGTTAATAACAAAGTGAAGACAATCATTAAATAAGATATGTTAAAATGCCCCTAAATAACAAAATAGGGAGTTTCTATGGCTCAAAAAGCGATACGAGAATATGATGCTAAGTCAATCTTAGCAAAGCACTGGGATAAATACTTTCCAGATTTTACATATGCTTACGAAACAGTTATGGTTCAAAATGGATCAGAACTTCTTGAAGCTGCAAAAGATAAAAAATGGTTAAATGAAAAAGCGTTAGTTGCAAAACCAGATATGTTGTTTGGTAAGCGTGGTAAAAATGGTTTAGTTCTTTTTAAAGATGCAAAACCTGGTGATGTATCATTGGCAAAAGCTGCTTCTTGGATAGATGAAAAATCATCTTCGGAACAATCAGTTTACTTTTCATTTGATGGTGATGAGCCAACTGGTGAGCCAAAAGTAGATATGCTTACTCATTTTATAGTTGAGCCTTTTACCCCACATGATCAAAGTGAAGAGTATTATATCTCTGCTACTTGTGTTGGTGATAATGATATGCTTTATATGTCTGCTGAAGGTGGAATGGAAGTTGAAGAGGGTTGGGATGAAAAAGTAACTGAAGTTGCTTTTGCTATCACTGATACTGAAGAGGAGATTGCCGAGAAAATCAAAGCAAATATTCCTGCAGATGTAAAAGATGAAGATAAAGAAAACTTTGCAAAATTTGCTATTGGTTTCTTTAGAGCTTATCGTGAACTTAATTTTGCATACCTTGAAATCAATCCATTTGTAATGCAGGGTAATAAAATTGAACTTCTTGATATGGTTGCAAAACTTGATGATACTGCTGGATTTATGATGGTGGATGAGTGGGGTGATGTTGAATATCCTACTGCTTTTGGTATGGAATCAAAATCTCCAGAGGTTGAAGCTATTGAAGAAGCAGATGCAAAAACTGGTGCTTCACTAAAACTTACACTTCTTAAACCAGAAGCTAGAATTTGGACTATGGTTGCTGGTGGTGGTGCGTCAGTTGTTTATGCTGATACTATTGCTGATTTTGCTGGTATTGATGACCTTGCAAACTATGGTGAGTATTCAGGTGGTCCAACTACTGGTGAAACAAAATTCTATGCAGAAACTATTTTAGACCTAATGACTAGAGAAAAAGATGCTCAAGGTCGTGATAAGATTATGATTATTGGTGGAGCTATTGCTAACTTTACAGATGTTGCAAAAACTTTTACAGGTATTATCCAAGCATTTGAAGAGTATGCAGACAAGATGAAAGAGGTTGGTATAAAAATCTATGTTCGTCGTGGTGGACCAAACTATGAAAAAGGTTTAAAAGATATTAAAGAAGCTGCTGATAGATTAGGACTTGATATAGAAGTTTACGGACCAGAAACGCATGTTACTGATATTGTTCGTATGGCATTAGAGAAGTAGGGAGAAAATATGGAAAGATTATATACTAGAGATACACAAGCAATTTTTTGGAATAACAATAAAACAGCTATCCAAAGAATGCTAGATTATGATTACACAATCAAAAGAGAAAAACCATCAGTAGCTGCTATTGTTGCACCTACAAGTGGGAATAAATTTGAGAAATTTTTCTATGGTGCCGATGAGATAATGATTCCACTTTATAAAACAACTGCTGCTGCAAAAGCTGCTCAGCCTCAAGCTGATGTTTTATTAAACTTTGCATCATTTAGAACAGCTTATGATGTAACTATGGAAGCTTTAGAGATTGGTGGTTTTTCATCTATGATGATTACTGCAGAGGGTATTCCTGAGAGACTTGCTCGTGGTATGAATGCAAAAGCTAGAGAGCTTGGTGTAACTGTTATTGGACCTGCTACCGTTGGTGCTATAACTCCGGGTGCATTCAAAGTTGCAAATATTGGTGGTACTATTGAAAATATTGTAAACTCTAAACTTCATCGTGCAGGTTCATGTGGACTTGTAACTCGTTCAGGTGGTCTTTTTAACGAACTTTCAAACATTATTGCTATTAATGCTGATGGTATTGCTGAAGGTGTTGCTATTGGTGGTGATAGATTTGTTGGTTCAGTTTTTATCGATAATCTTCTCAGAATGGAAAAAAATCCAGATGTTAAATACATGATTCTTCTTGGTGAAGTTGGTGGTACTGAAGAGTATAAAGTTATTGAAGCAGTTAAATCTGGTAAGATTACTAAACCAATCATTGCATGGTGTATCGGTACAATTGCTAAATATTATGACAGTGGTGTTCAATTTGGTCATGCAGGTGCATCTGCAAATGGTGAAATGGAAACAGCTGAGTATAAAAATAAGGCAATGGCTGAAGCTGGTATCCATGTTCCAGCAACTTTCAATGATTTACCAGCGAAAATAAAAGAAGTTTTTGAGTCACTAAATCTTGATCCTATCCCTGAACCAGAGATCAATATAGTTCCAAAAGTTAGAAGAAGTAAACAGTTTATCTGTACCATATCTGATGATAGAGGCGAAGAAGCTACTTATGCAGGTTTTCCAATTTCAAGTGTTGCTACTCCAGATACTGGAAAAAGTATTGGTGATGTTGTTTCTCTTTTATGGTTCAAAAAACAGTACCCAAAATGGGCTACAGACTTTATAGAAACTGTTATGAAAACTGTTGCAGATCATGGTCCAGCAGTAAGTGGTGCGCATAACTCAAAAGTAACT
>JAMOQK010000071.1 GCA_027064045.1 Sulfurimonas sp.
TGCCGGTATAGATTTGTATTATAATGCACATAAATTTACATTTTTTTACCAATCACAATCTCCTTACAGCAAACAACAAAACTCTTTAGATACATTTGGTGGATTCTCTTACTCTTTTGAGTTTTAACCCCAATAATTCCATAACATTCTCTACACTTCCAAATTCATAAAAATTCTACTTTTTTTAAATCCAGAGGCACCTAATTAGGCTATGAAATCATTTGCTACATATTTTCAACTCCATTGTTTTTAAATTTTACACTTTTAGTACAGGAATGATGTTTTTTTGACAATATAATGTCCTCATATGTCAAGACCAATTCAAAATTTCTTTCTATTCCAACTCTTATGCTAAGTAACACACTTTTAGCATCAAAGCATTTATTATTAACACCTTTGTATTAATAAGGGTACTTAATTTGGACAACTGTTCTAACATTCACCGCTATACATTCTCTGGTGGTTATAATAAACTTCTATCCATTCAAAAATGCTCTGATTAGCCTGAACTTTTATTTCATAAATTTCATGATAAACAAGTTCGGTTTTTAAAGTATAATTCTATGAATCACCTTTTTTCAGTGCAGTTTCGATATAATATCTTTCCTCAAGACTTAGATGTTTATGTTTCATAAATAACCCTTTAAACTTTATTTATTGATTGTTTATTGTATCTAAGTTTTCGAGATATTAGATATACTTATAATCAACTATTTTAGGGGTTATTCTTTTATGATGTGAATACAGGTCAAAACAAAAATAGAATCTGTAGAAAAAGTATTAAATCAAGATATAAATCATTAATTAAGAATAGAAAGGTGTAATTATTAGATGAAGTCATTTATAAATACATATGAGTCTCTCTCTTGTGCTGGTGACACAAAAGAACTTATGAATGCTATTTATGCACAAAAAAGTGCAATTGAGATAGATACGAGCTATATGCATCAAACACCAGTAGGACTTGGAAAAATGAAAAAAAGTGATTTTTACAAACATTTAGAAGATGTTGTATATAATGTTTTACAAAAATCAAATTTAAAAAATTATAATTCTACACTTCTGATAGTTGGTTCATCAGTTGGTGGTATGGTAGAGAGTGAAAAACATTATTTTCAAGATAAAAATTATACAAATATTGATCCCTCTCGTCATGTAATTAGTACTATAAGCGAACATTTAGAAAAAAAATTTCACTTTTTAGATACTCGCTCTCTCTCAACAGCTTGTACCTCTAGTGCGAATGCTTTACTTTTAGCAAAAAGACTTATTAGTGTGGGTGCATATGAAAATATATTAGTAGTTGGTGCTGATGCTCTTTGTTATACAACCGTTTGTGGTTTTCATGCTTTAAGTGTTCTTTCTTCAAAGCCGTGTACACCTTTTGAGAATACAAGGGAGGGTATGAATGTTGCAGAAGCAATAGCAGCTCTTCTAGTTCAAAATGAAAAGGTGGAAGATTCTATAGAGTTAGTAGGTGTAGGTGCGAGTAGTGATGCTTATCATATGACAAATCCAGACCCTGAGGCTACTGGTGCCATTAGTTCCATGCAAAAAGCTCTTGATGATGCTGGTATAAATAGTCAAAACATAGATTATGTAAATGCTCATGGTACCGGAACTGTTGCCAATGATAGAGTGGAAGGTTTAGCAGTTGAAAAACTTTTTGATGGTGTTTATGTAAGCTCAACAAAGGCTATAACTGGTCATACTTTAGGTGCATCAGCAGCTTTAGAGGCTATTATATCTTGTGAGGTAATAAAACAGGGTAAAGTGCCACCACAAACTGCATTGATTCAACAGGAAAATGAACATTTAAATATACCAATAGATGTTATAGAAAAAAATATCTCTTATGTTATGAGTAACTCTTTTGCTTTTGGTGGGAATAATACCTCTTTAATTTTAAGTAAGGTTTTCCAATGAGAGTTGTATTAAATATAATAAGTGCAAGTAAAATATTTGCTCCAAAGAAGATAGAAGATTTAGGAGAAAAACGAATTGTGCCAAAAATGATGCTTAGACGGCGTTTAACAAGAAATGCAAAGATCATGCTTTATCTCGCAGATAAATGTAATTTCCATGGTGGCAAAATTGTGTATGCTTCTGCTTTTGGTGAGTTGCAAGCTACAGTTGGTATTACTGATGCTATTTTAAATAAAACACAGATAAGTCCAACACTCTTTCAAAATAGTGTATACAATTCTTCACCCTCTTACTTTTCACTTTTAAACGGAGATAAAGATGAGATTATGACTATATCTTCGGGTATGAAAAGTTCTTATGATGCTTTAAAAACAGCAGCTTTACAAGCATTTATATCTGGAGAACAAGTACTATGTGTTGCAACTGAATGTTTAGACATAGTAAATATACAAGAGGTAAATAGTTGTAGTGATTACTTAGAAGCTGGTGCTGGAGTTGTTGTAGAGATTACACAAGATGAACAAGATGCATGTGAAATTGAAGTATTAGAAAAAAAAGGTATTATAAAATCGCTTCATGAGTTAATGGCAGTAGTAGAGATGAGTGAAAAAGGTAAGCAGAAAATTTTTATAGAGTTATAAAAATCTTCTTTGCAATAAGACTATTATTTAATAGTCTTATTGTTTTTAAAATGAACTAAAAAAGTGGTCCATCTATTACGCCAATATTTCCACTGATCCATCTTTAAAGAAGGTGTCGCATGAGCAGGTGGAGTTCCTAAAGACACAAGAACTGCTTCTTTACTCATACCAGGTACAACTTGTGCAGATAAAATTGCTTTTCTTTCTTTTCTTGAAAACTTTCTTAAGTTAACTTTCTTTGGAGAAAAGTATCTTTTGGCTATTTCATTAATTGCTAAACCTGTGTATTTGATATGATTTCTTAAAATCACTTTTTGACCTTGGTAAAGAAAAACAATCTGTTTACTGTTTACATCTTCCATAGTAACTTCAGAGTTTACAGGAATAAGCATACCCACTTGGTAGTTTGTTGTTTCAACAAGTTTCACACCTCGTCTAGCTATGTTGTAGTGCATATTTTGTGTTGTGTAAAGCTTTGCTTTTGTATCAAAACTTTTTTGTACATCCGGTGATAATTTCGCTGAACCACACCCACTTACTAAAAGTACAAGTCCCATAAAAGAGACAAATAATAGCAATATTCTTTTCATTTAAGAATCCTTTTGTTTGTGATAAAACATTATAACATAAAGTAAGAGGTATTCAGCAATTCTAACCAAGCACAAAAAACACCACTCAATTATTTTTACAACATTAAAAACAGTCAACTAAAAACTTTTTATAGCCATTAGCATTCTATAATGTCCCCAGAAAAACAAACCACTTAATACTATAAAACGGTAAATGTCAGAACAGTTGTCCAAATTAAGTACTATAATGTCCCCATATATCAAGACCAATTCAAAATTTCTTTTTAAGTGCCAGACCATAATAAATGTCATAATTTAATGAAAAGAGAAGTTATAAGATGCAAGGCAAAAGTTTGAAAGAACTACTGGTAGTTTTAAGAACTTTTAACGCAGTCAGCTTGTGACTTCTCTTTTCACCCGAAGGGCAACTTTTAAATATGACATTTATTATGGTCTGGCACTTATTCCAACTCTTATGCTACCCAAAGTAACACACTTTTAGCATCAAAGCATTTATTATTAGCACCTTTGTAATACACCTCATCAGGTGTCAAATAATCCAGTGCTGAATCCAAGTATTTTAAATAATTTAATATTTTAAAATACTCTGTGTATGCTCTAACATCTCTATCTCGTTTTCAAAATTCTTTGGATATATCGGAGGAAACATTGTTACTTCAACTAATGTTTTATTTGTCGTTTTAAAACAAGGGTCACCTTTAGCTAAAATTTTTGCTGATCCATTTATCATAATAGGGACAATTGGTTTGCCTGTTTTCATTGCTAATCGAAAAGCACCTTTTTTAAATCTTCCTAATTGACTTCCATCACTTCTAGTTCCCTCTGGAAATATAATAATATTACGGTTATCTTTTAAAATTTCTTCAAGTTCCTCATACATATTCGCTATCTCACCCAAATTATTTTTATTAAGAGCTCTTGCCCCTATGAGTTTTCCAACATAAGATGCAAAAGGAATTTTTGTAAAATTCAGATTTGTAACTGTTAAATATTTTTTAATAAAACTTCCAAGAATTGGGTAATCTAAGCTTGATTGATGTGTTGCTACATAAATAGCACCTTGAGGCATATCATCAAGTAGATGCACCTTTAAATCAACAACAGGTAATAGTTTAAAAAAGATTCTATAAATTACTGAAGAGAGATACTGAAAATAATCTTGTGGATATTTCACAAAAAAGTAGACAACAAAATAGACCAAAAGAGAAGGAAATACAAAAAGAGCTATGGTTCCCCAAAAAAGGAAAAAAGCATAAACACTAAGAATACACTTTAAGCGCATAAACTTTTCCATAAATTATTTGTAAACCAAGAATTACTACGAAATATACATACCATCCTATAGAGCTATAAATAGCCCATATTGCATCACTTGCATAAAACACAAGAGCCACTTGCACGAGCATATAAGTTAGAATTGACAATGCCCAATAGGCATCCCCTTTTTTCAAATACTCTGTCTCTTTTTGAGAGAGTTCTTTTTTATAAAACTTTTGTGTCAAACGATAAATAAGTTCTTTCTTATGGAGGGCTGCTTCAGCAAAAAGGGAGAAAAATGCCATAGAAGTAAAAACAGGAATAAATTTCACAGTCTCTATACTTACAAAAACATAGGCAAGACTCAATAAAACTAAATATATACCAAGTACAACAAAATCTTCAAGCTTCTTGTTCTTTACAAAAGCATAAATTAAAAAGATGAGAGATATTCCTACAAAGAGTAGAACAATTTTTCTAAACTCAAAGTAGTGAATAAGAAGTAAAAAAGAGGGTGCGAAAAAAAATGTTATTACACTACTCATCTACAGAGACAGAAGCTAATACAAAATCACATACATCTTGAATGGTACGCATATCTTGCATCTCTTCTGTTTTTATCTCAATTCCTAACTCTTTATCAAGTGTAACCATTAAGTCAATTGCATCTAAGCTATCAAGTTCCAAATCAGTAAAAAGATTTACTTCCATAGATATATCATCTTCTTCTACTTCAAACTCATCCATTAAAACACTTTTTATTTTACTATAAACTTCTTCTTGAGTTGCCAATGTATTTCCTCATATTTATTAAATTCTTTAATGCCGTCATTATAATATATTTTTTCATATATAATCTTAAAAATTAAATTTTAAGACCAATTTTTGAACCTAAAAAACCCAATCCAAACCTACTTAGTCTTATAAGATGTGTTAAGTTTGCTAAAGACATTTTAGTATAGTACCATAGTATCTCTGGGCGCTTATAAAAAGACTTAATTATCTCAGTATATTCTCTATCTAAATCTTCCTCTTCAAATCCCTCTGCCTGATACACAAAGTTCATACCATTAAGCCTCTCCCAATCCTCTTCTCTAATGGAAGTTCCATAAAGTTTTTTATAAATTGGTGAACCAGGATACGGTGTAAACTTTGAAAGGTTCATCGTTGTTAGAGGTATGGACTGCACAAAATCTTTTGTCATTTCAATAGTCTCTGGTGTTTCACCAGGATAACCTAGCATAAATAGCCCCTTCACACGAATACCTGCGTCATGAGTCCACTTTACAGCATTAACAGCCGTAGAAACACGTTGTGATTTTTTCATATCATCAAGTAGCTTATCACTTCCACTCTCTAAACCAAAACTTATCTCCCAACATCCAGCTTTTTTCATAAGTGCCAAAGTATCAGGTTTTACAGTATTTACCCGTGCTGTACAACTCCAAGTCATATCGATTGGGTTTTCTATAAGAAGTTTAGAAAGCTCTTGCACTCTCGCATTATGTGCTACAAATAAATCATCTATAAACTGTAAATGCTTTATACCATAGGTATCACTTAGATGTTTCATGATTTCATAAACTCTTTTTGGGGAGTTATAACGAATCTTACCGCCAAAGGTAGATGTATCACAAAATTCACAAAGAAATGGACATCCACGAGATGCTGAATATGTAGCAACAGGTGCTCTTGGATAATCATAAATCGCTGGAAGATAATTTTGAGGAAAATTTGGAAGCAAATCCCAAGCAGGAAGTGGTAAAACATCTAAATCCTCTATGTTTGGTGGAGGAGTTGTTCTTCTTATTGCACCTGTTTCATCTCTGTACATTATGCCATTGACCTCTTCGAGAGACTTGGCATTTTCTATGTTTTTCAGAAGATTTTCTAAAATTAATTCACCCTCATGAATAACAGCAACATCAAATTCATGAAAACGCTGCATAGTTTCATAACCCATTGACGATATATGTGGTCCACCTACAAGTATGACTATATTAGGATTTTTTTCTTTTACTATTTTAGCAATAACTGAAGCATTAAAAACACCAACAGTAAACAGAGTAATACCTAAAAATTTAGGATTCTCTTCTAAAACTATCTCTGCAATCTCCTCAGGAAGAAGTCTTTCTATATCTCCCTCTATTATTCGTGGATTGTACCCTATTTCGCGTGATTTTGCAGCAAGTAAAAGAAGCCCTATAGAAGGAGACTGATTCGTAATATATTTAAGATAATCAGTTCCTGCTGAGACACGCTCATAAGGGGGATTCACAAATATTATGTCATGCATTTTAAGCCTTAAATTTCTTAAAAATTAACGATGTATTTATGCCACCAAATGCAAAGTTATTACTCATAACAACTTCACTCTCTCTTTGAACATTTTTTCCAAGTATATTTATAGGTGCACATTCTTCATCAAGATTTTTAAAGTTTAATGTTCTTGGTAAAAAAGATTTATTTAAAGTAATAAGACAAATAATACTCTCAACTGCACCACAACCACCTAAAAGATGCCCCATATGCCCTTTTGTACTACTTACTGGCGTTTGTGAGCCAAAAACAGTATGTGTTGCATGAGACTCTGCTATATCTCCACGAGCAGTAGCTGTTGCATGAGCATTTATATACTCTATGGCATCAGGTTCAATATTTGCATCTTCTAAAGAGCTTCGCATAACATGCTCCATACCCTCTTTTGATGGGGTTGTTATATGAGAGCCATCACAGCTTGTTGCATAACCAATTATTTCACCATAAATTTTTGCACCACGAGCAAGAGCATGCTCTAACTCTTCTAAAACTAAAGCACCACTCCCCTCACTAACTACAAGTCCATCACGGCTTTTATCAAATGGACGAGAAGATTGCTCAGGTGTGTCATTATATTTTGAAGTAGCAGCACCCATGACATCAAAAACACCTGCTGAAAGGTAATGATGCTCTTCACTCCCTCCACAAATCATAATATCACTCATACCATATTTTACACTTTCATACCCAGCACCAATAGCTTGAGAAGAAGAGGTACAAGCAGAGCATGTTGGAATATTTCTCCCTTTAATCTCAAACATTTGAGCAAGATTTGCAGCGACGGTATGGCTCATCATCTTTAAAAATGCCATAGAATTTTGACCACGAAAACTCATGTTTTGTTTTACTTCAGGAACATACTCAAACATTGTTTCATTGCCACCCATGGTAGAGCCAAATGCCAAACCACATCTTTTTGAGCTTAATTGCTCTTGGGTAAGCCCTGCATCTGCTATAGCTTGAGATGTTGAGATAGCACTTAATTGTGCAACTCGTCCCATAGAACGACGAAATTTTCTAGGAATTGCTTTAAAATCTAAATCTTTTACTACACCTGCAACTTTTGTATTGAGGTTTGCAATCTCATCCCACTCTTTAACATAAGAGATACCACATTTTGAATCTCTGAGACTCTCATAAAGTTTATCATAAGAATTTCCTAAAGGTGAATTTAAACCAACACCTGTAATAACAACTCTTCTCATAATTTTTTCCTTAATCTTCTAGTTTTGTAAAATAATTCATTAATATCTCTGCACCTAAAAATGCACCTATAAGCCCTGGAGCGATTATATTTTCCCCTGCAAAATAAAGGTTTTTCACACGTGTTCTTGGCATAAGAACAGAAAGACTCTTTTGTTTTGCTGAACATAAAACGCCATAAATACTCCCCTCACAACCATTAGAATAATATTGCTTTGTCATTGGCGTGGAACTATCTAAGACCTCTATATTACCAAAATTATAGAGCTTTTGCACTCTTTGTAGATGATAAGCACACTCTTTTTCTTTTTTAATTTTATACTCTTCTTTTGAAAGGTTTTCATATTCACTATAATAACTTCCTGCTAAGATTGTAGCTACAGTTTTACCTTCATATGTTCGAGAAGGTAAAACAGAGATAAACTCATCTTCATAAAAGTACATATTTAACTTAATTTCAGCATCAATAAGACAAAAGATAGAAAAGAATGAAGGAGACTCTTCTAAAGCATCTATATGCTTTTTATAGCGTGTCTGCTTCTTATCTAGCTCATCAAACATCTTCATAGTAACTTTTGGATGTACCGTAGATATAATAGCATCATATTCTACCTTTTCTCCATTACAAATTAATCCACTTACACCCTCTGAAGTTTGCAAAATTTTTGTAACTTCACTACGTTTGTAGATACTTGTTCGTAAAAGAGAATCAGTAAGTGCTTTTATAATAGCACCGCCGCCACCCTCTACTTTTCTAGTTCCATCAAGCATATTTATAAAAATTTTCGCATAAAAATCAAAAGAAGCTTTTTCATAAAACTCTGTGGCATAAAAAATTGTAAAATGAAGAAATATTTTTCTTAATGTTTCGTTTTTAATATCTACCATTACATCTTGAAGACTTCGTGAATCAATAGTCACAAAATTTTCAGGTTTTGAGCTAATAACGCTTGCCTCATAACATTTTTGAAAAAAGTTTTCTATATTTTGATGCTCATCTTTAAACTGCTTTTGTAGTTGCTCTTTAAACGCCACAGAACTCTCTGCAATTGTAAAAATTTCTCCATCTATATAAATAGTATCAAAGCTGCCCTCATACTCTTGAAGTTTCAATTTATTTAAAAGATCTAATGACTCCATAGAATTATATAAGTACTGGTTCTTTGCAAGTGCCCCAGAGTAGTGGAACCCTACATCAAAAAGAACTTTCTTTCTTTTAAAAGAGTCAAGCACCCCTCCCACTTTTGGAAGTCTTTCATAAATGGTTGGAGAATAGCCACGTTTTTCTAGCATTAAAGCACAGAGAAGTCCGCTAAGCCCTCCACCAATTATGGCAATTTTCATCGCACCATACCACCACTGATGTTGATAGTTTCACCTGTAATATATGCAGCCTTATCTCCTAAAAAGAAAACAGTTTCTGCTACATCTTCAGGCTTTCCAATTCGTCTTAATGGAATCGCTTTTTTCATCTCTTTAAGTGGTAAATCTTTTGTCATCTCTGATTCTACAAGTCCAGGAGCGACAGCATTTACACGAATTTTATAACGAGCAACTTCTGCACTAAGTGCTTTTGTAAATGCTATCATAGCACCCTTTGCAGCAGAATAATTTGTTTGTCCAGCATTACCAACAAGCCCAGAAACTGAAGCTACATTTACAATTGAACCACGTTTATTTGCTATCATATTTTTAAGGATAGCCTTTGTAACATAAAAAGTACCATTTACAGAAGTATCTATAACATCATGCCACTCATCATCTCCCATAAAAAAGAAGAGATTATCTTTTGTAATACCAGCATTATTTACTAAAACATCTATCTCTAGAGATTCTAAAGCAGAGCGAACCTCCTCTTTATTAGCTATATCAAACTTAATAGTTTGAGAATTTACTAACTCAGAGTGTAACTCATCTGCTTTTATTTTGTTATTACGGTAATTTATGTAAACAAAATAACCATTTTCATGGAAATATCTAACACAAGCCTCACCAATAGCACCTGTAGCACCTGTTACTAAAACTTTTTTCATTTCACTCATTATGCAAATACACCCTCTAGAATCATCTTATTAATCATTTTAATATCAATATCCATACGTCTATCGAACTCCAAAGGTGCTACTTCAGCTCTTACTTTGTCATAATTTGCTGCTAAAAACGCAGATACTTCACTTTTACCACGTAAATCAACTGCTTGCGCCATACCTATAATAGCGATACTTAACATATTTGTTAAATCTGGAAGTTGTGCAGCAAAATGAAGTGCAGCTGTAGCTCCCATACTTACTTTATCTTGATTAAAAGACTCAGTTGGACGAGAATTTAAAGATGCTGGAACAGTATTCATAATAACATCAGCTGTTAAAGAGCTAAGTGTTATTTGCATCGCTTTAAAACCATGATGTGTAGATTTTTTGTTTAATTTTAAAGACTCACCTAAACCTTTGTTGAATTTATGGTCAACTAAAAGTCCAAACTCTTTGTCTAGTAAGTCAGCAACATTACCAACACATATACGCATAGTATCCATAGCATGACAAACATAACCACCATAGAAGTTTCCAGATGTATATATTTTTCTTCCTATATGATCAATAAGTGGATTGTCATTTACTCCATTAATCTCTGTTTCTATCCATCTTTTTGCAATTGTAAGGTTATCATGAACAACACCTAAAACTTGTGGAGAACATCTAATAGAGTAACGGTCTTGAATATTTTGCTCCGCTTCAAGATGAAACTGATCATAACGTCCAAAAGCTTCATGTGTAAGTTTTGAATTTGTACATTTTGCCAAAATATTTGCAGCTGTTTTCTTTTGTCCATCAAAAGGTTTACTCTCATGTACAAATGGTTCTAGTGGTGTTACATCACAAAGAAGAAGCTCAAAAATACTTGCTATAAAACTCTCAGTCGTTGCTAAAATAGTTTCAAATTTTTTAATGGCATTTATAGCAATAGCACTCATTGCTGCTGTACCATTCATAATACCTAATGCTTCTTTTGGTTTAAACACATAAGGTTCAATACCTAACTCTTGGTAAAGTTCTGCTGTATCACGAATTTCACCATTATAATAAACTTCTCTTTCCCCTGCAATTACTGCTGCAATATAAGAAAGTGGTGTTAAGTCACCACTCGCACCAACAGAACCTTGTGAGGGAATTAGAGGGTAAATTTTTCTTTGTAGAAGCATCTCAAAACGCTTTAAAAGATCATAACTTATACCACTTTTCCCTTTTGAAAGACTAATCATACGAATAGTCACCATAATGCGAGAAACCTCTTCACTGAGGTATTCACCTACTCCACATCCATGAAAACTAAAAAGGTTTTTTTGAAGTTCTTGCGCTTCTTCAAAAGCTGCATAGTTTTGTCCTGCTTCACCGTATCCTGTTGTTACCCCATATATTGGGCGACCTTGACTAATATTTTCTATTAAAAAATCATGACCTGCATTTATAAAATCTATAAATTCTTGACTATCATCTAATTTAACATTACTGTCATGCAAAAAATTCTCATATGAAATTACTCTATTATTTATTAACATTTATTTTCCTCTGTCTACTCTAATTAAAAAAATCATAAAAATTGTACCATTGATTTGGATATATTTTGATTATATTTTCAAGAATATTCATATATTCTTGGGCTATCTCTTCTAAACTTTTATTTTCAAGTTTTATTTCCCTAAAAATGATCTTATACTCTTTCATTTTTTCACTCACAACAAAAGTTGCCACAAGCTTTTTCTGAAATCTAAATGCAATATCAAAAGGGTTTTTATTTATCTGTACTTTTTCTCCTAAGAATATCACATCTACTGTTTTGGAACTATCTGTAACACGATCTGCCATCATAGCAACAATCTCTTTATTCATAAGTACATTAGCTATTTGAATATTTGCAGCAATAGCACCATCATTTAAGTCAATAACTTTTACTATTGATTCATTTGCTCTTTTTTTATCGCGTTCTAGTCTTTTTATTTTGTCTTTTTGTGCTTCACGCATAACCATATGCATTGGTGGTATATTGGCATTTAAAGAGTGTGCAGCTGTTGCCCAGCCACCTATATGTGAAAGTAAGACAACACCACCCTCTTGCATAGAAACAAACACTTCTCTATTTTCTCTTACAAAAACGATTTCATCTTTTGATATGCGTGAAATAAATCTATCTAAAATAGAATAAGCGAAAAATCTTATATGTTTATAGTATACCCAAAAAGTCAATTCAATTTGAAGTTTATCATAATAACTTTGTAAAGATTTTCTTACCGAAGGGGCAAAAAGAGCATAATAAAAAGCAACAAAATTTAAAATAAAAGATACTAACTTATAACCAAAAATTTTATAAAGTGATATTATTATTTTATGACCTAAAGCATTTCCATACTGCTTTACTCCCATAACCATCCCCTTAGTAATATATATCTTTGCAACATCAACTTTGTATGTGCCTTTGTTAAGCGAATATTGTCATATAGCTTATCAAAATGTGTCACCCTCTCTTGACTTGGAGGGTAATAACAATCTACTGTAACATCTATAATTTTGCCAGCTCTATAAGAGTGAAGTGCTAAAACCTCAATTTCAAAATCAAAACGGCGATTTTTTATATGTAAATCTAGTATAGATACAGGATATATTCTCAATCCACTTTGAGTATCACCTAAATGTTTAAAAGTTTCCAAATAGACCCAAAAATTACTAAATTTTCTACCAAATTTAGAACTCTCTGGAACATTAGCCACTTCAAAATTGCGATTACCAATTACTATTGCCTCTTTTTCGTATACATTTATAAGTTTAATAACTTCAGAACTTAAATGCTGTTTATCACCATCAAATGTTAATATTGCTTCATACCCAAGCTCTTTAGCTCTTTTTGCAGCACTTAAAATCGCTTCACCTTTTCCCATGTTTTCTTTATGTCTTAGAATCTCTACATTCTCTAAACTACATGTTACGGGATTATCAGAGCCATCATCAACAACAAGAATTTTATACCCAACACTATGTAAATCTTTTATAACCTCTTTAATATATGGAGAGTTATAAACAGGAATAACAAAGAGTATGCTCATAGAGTAAAACTAGCCACTTCTTCATCGCCACGAAAAACACGAAATTTATTTGCTTTTTTTTCATAACGAAGAAGCTCTTTTGGTTTTATAAGAGCCATATATTTTGCTTTTTTTATACTTGTAATTTCAAGATTAAAAACATCTGCTACTATCTCAAAATGTACAAAACCAGGTAAAACTGGATGAAAAGGAAAATGTGCTTTAAATATTGGATGCTTTTTATCGCTTAATTTTATTTCAACACTATTTTCACTCTTGTTCACAACTTCATAAAGTCCTTTAAACATCCTCTATTCCTTTAAGGTATTGATTTTTATCTTCTGCTTCATAAATCCTCAAATGTTGTGATTCATCAAACTCTAATAAATCATCTTGCCTACATCCTAAAATTCTTGCTGCTGTATCTACTCCTGAGAAAGTAGCACCTGTAACCCCATGAGCTAAAATACTTGCACCACATAAATAAAGATTTTCTATCTCACTTTTTGCTCTGTAAGCATTTGGACCAATCTGATTGAGAGATTTTTGTGTTCCATAAACACTTCCCTTTGTCGCATTTATATAGTATTCATTTGTAAGAGGAGTTCCTAATTCTTTATAAACTATATGTTCACTAATTCCAGGAATCACATTTTCAATTGTATTTAACATCTTATTTGTAAGTTTCTCTTTAAGATCTAAGTACTCTTGTGTGCGTTTTGCATCTTCGTTTTTGTACTTGTTAAACACCTCATTATTTATAAATGTCACCACTTCAAAAGTGTGATGTTTTCCATCAAAACTACTTGGATCTTTTAAGGTAGTACAACTTATAAAAGCTCCCAAAAATTCGCTTCCACTACTTATATCATCGCCCATCATCTCATCATATACTTCATCAGTATCTCTCTTTGGCATAAGCCAAATATTCCCTGAATCTATACCAAACTTTGTTACATCCATATCTACAGTTAAAAAGAGAATTAGAGAACTACAAGAGTACTCTGTTTCTTCTAACTTTTTATTGAGTGCTTCACTTAAATACTCTTTACCAATTAAATCTAAGTAAGTTTTATGTGGATCAGCATTTGATATGATATTTTTTGCAAAAAGTTTTTCTCCACTTTCTAACTCTATGCCCTTAGCAGTTTGTACACCATTTTCATCTTCCATAATAATATGTTTAACGAGAGATTTTGTTCGTATCTCTCCACCATAAGACTCAAAAGATTTAAGCATCGCATTTACAATAGAAGAACCACCACCCATTGGATAGTATCCACCACTTAAGTAGTGTTCCATAACAGCTGCATGAAGAGGAAAACTAGCAAGTTTTGGTGGTAAACCATGATCACCCGCTTGAGTATTTAAAATAGTTTGAAGAAGGGGATCCTTCAGATGCCAAGATATTACACGCTTAAGAGAAAAAAGTCCATATTTCCCAAGATGTCTTGTTCGCCAAGGAATTGTTATCTTATCCCAAAGAGTTTCTATTTTTGGAATAAGTTGTAACTCTTTACTTACATCTCTTACTGTATTAAGGTACCTATTTATACCCCGTTTCTCTTTTGGAAACTTTTCAATAAGTGCAGTTTTAAAAGCCTCTATACCCGCAGGTATATCAAATCTTTCATCACCAATATAACAATGCTCAAAAGCTTTTGGATTCATTCTAAAAAAGACTAAGTCATTAGCTATCCCTAAACCTTTATAAAGATTATTTGAAGATTCACCCTCAGCCAAAAGACCTATGTAGTGAATACCAGGAGTAAAATGACCCTTCCCTTTTTTAAAAGTATGGCACCAACCACCAGCAAGATAATGTTGTTCTAAAACTAAAACTTTTTGTCCCTCTCTTGCAAGACAAAGAGCACAAGAGAGACCTCCTGCACCAGAACCAATAATTATGCTGTCATATTCTTGCATCTAATGTACTGCTATCACCAAGGTACCACTTGCAACACAAGTTTCTTGTTCAAAAATTTGAAATTCAACATAACGCATCATATCAAGTCTATGAGCATCAACAATCTCAGCAACTAAATTTTCTTGTGTTGGATTTTGATGTAATTTTACACCTTTGATACTAACTAAGTAAGCATTATCACTATCGTTCAATCTAAAAGCTGCACTACTTTGAGCAGCTGCTTCCACCATCATAGCTAAAGAAGGAGGTGTTCCAAATGCCAGAGATACTCTTGCCATTTTTTCCTCTTTCATTAATACCTCTTGAGCAAAACGGATAGGTGCTAGATGTGGGAGCTTTATCTCTTGCATTATTATTTACTTTTTTCTTCGTTTATATAATTAGTTAGTGATGCTGCTGATGCAAAAATATTTTCTGCTTCCGCCATATTTGTTATTTTTACACCAAACTCTTTTTCTAAAACAAGAGTAAGTTCTATCGCATCAACTGAATCAAGACCTAAACCATCATCACCAAAAAGTGCCATGTCATCTTCAATCTCATCTACTTCAATATCTTCTAAATTTAAACCTTCAATAATCTTTTGTTTTACTTCTTCAATTTTTACCATAAATGTTCCTTGTTATTTAAATATTACTTTTTTACCCATTGCAGAGTAGTTAATTTTATCGACATACTTAAGTGTAAATGGGATTGTAATAATACCATAGTATTGGGCTATTTTTTCTTTGATTCGCTTTTTATCAAGCTTCATATCTGCTTCTAATGTGATAACAATTTGCTCACTTCTTAAAAGTTCTTTTTTGTAAACTAAACTCACAATAGCTTTATCTATTTCTGGAATCTCTTCTAAAATATTTTCTATTTGAAGTGCTGAGATTCTTTTTCCTGCTATTTTTATAAGCTTATTACTTCGACCTATAAGTGTAAATGTATTGTTTTTTATTTCTACTATATCTTCTGTAACATAAGGTTGTGAGAGTTTTTCAATAGATTCTTTTAAGAGGTATGGAGAGATAAACTCAGAACAGATACTTAATTTATCTTCTTGCATTGCAACACTAACACCATCGAGTGGCTGCCACTCAACACTTGAACCAAATTTATATGCAATACCCCCTGTTTCTGTTGAACCAAAAAGTTGCATTACTTTAGAGTCACACTTCTCTTCAAATAGAGTAACATCTTCCAATGCCAAAGGTGCAGTAGAGGAGATAAAAAGTGTATTTTCAAGCTTATGTTCACTAGGGAGTTTTCCTAATGCTTTTATAAATACAGGAGTAGTAACTACAAGGGTATGCTCTTTTTTTGCCTCTTCAATCAACTCATAAGGGAGAAAATCTTCTTTGATAACAAGTGTAATATCTCCAAGTGAAAGAGGGAGGAGAAGTCCAGCTAAGACTCCATAGATATGAACAAAAGGAACAGTTACTACTACTCTTTGTATTTTATTTTTACTTACTATTTTTTGAAGACTTTTCACTTCACATTCAAGATTTCTTTTTGATTTAAAAGCCCCAATAGGAAAACCACTACTTCCCGAAGTAAAAAAAAGCAATTTAGTATCTTCAGCTAACTCTTCAATACCCTCTAATTTGTTAATATCGTTTTTATTATAAAAATCTAAAAGCTGTTTATGATTTGCATCAAAAAGTACAATCTTTTGTCCGCTTAAATAACTAGGAATAAAATTTTGAATAAAATTCAACTTATTAGGGTTTTGTATATACTCCCAATTATTTGTCAAATGAGAGCTATTAGAAAACTCTATAAATTCATGAGAATTATCTGCATGAATATACTCTAAAATCATCGCATCACCTTTATTAAAATATATATAGCCACACACCCTATTGTTATAACCATACCTATGGAGTTTAAAGCAACTATACTACTAAAAATCAACACCCCAAAAGCAGCAAAAGTACTTAAAAGTGAATACTTGATAGCTAACATTGTATGGGTAGGTTTTTTTGAATTACTCATATAGATTCCATAATCAATGCCAATAGCAACTAAAATAATAAGTGAAAAAAGATGCATAATATTGATAGATCCTAGAGTTGTAAGTACAGCCAGACTAAGAGCTACAGGAAAAAGAATATAATTTAAAGCATAAAGAATCTTTTTTCTCACACTTACTAATAACAATACAAAAATAATAACAAGAACAAAAGAGCCAAAAAGAACTAACTTTTTATACATTTGCTGCGTAGATTTATCAAACATTGCTTTTACATTTATATCTGTAACAAAGGGAAGAGTTTGAGCCTTTTGAGCATCATCAACTAATGCAATACTATACCATCTCTTACCATCATTGTATGCAGAAAGAGAAAAACTTTGAAATATATTTAAGTTCGGAAGTTTATATTCTTGTTTTTTCTCTGCAAATTTATAAGCATCTTTAAAATAAGCATCTCTAAAACCAACCTTAAGAGAGGCATCTTCAATATAAGCTCTTAATTGGGTGAAGTTATACTGTTTGAGTGCATCGCGTTTTTGCTCACAAGTTTTTTTATCTAATACAAAAGAGGCAAGTGAAAAACTTTTCGAAACACTATGTTTTAAGATATGTAAATTTTCTATAAGTAACTCTTTGGAAGGAGCTTCTACTATGACTGGACTAAGTGATGATTTGGAGTTGTCTTTAAAAAGCTTTTCAGCCGACTTAAGCGATAGGTTTTGATAATCTAAATTTCTTATATTTGCATCAAGTTTAAAATGAAAAGCGCTATAACTAAAAAGTATAAGAGAGATAAAAAAAAGACTCAATGCTGAGATTTTTTTACCTGAAGAGGCACTTTGTACTTCAGTAGTTCTTGTATAACTTTTAATCCCTAAATAAGGAAAGACAAAACTAAAAACAACATAAGCATACGAAAGAGAAAATAGTGCAAAAAAGCTAATTTGTGAAATAATAGGTATGGGAATAAAAGAGAAAACACCAAAGGCACTAAGTGTTGTTAAGAATCCATAAAGAACATTTTTATCTACTCTTTTTTTACTCTCATAAAAATTATGAAAATAGTAATGTAAAAGGTAATCTATACTCACAGCAGTGAGACTCATACCAAATGCTAAAGAGAGAACATTAAAATTATCAAAAAAAGTAGTGGCAAAAAGTGCTGCAAAAACCATAGAGGAAAAAAGTGTCACCAATGTTTCAACAAGAAGTTTTATATTTCTCAAAAGTAAAAAATATATTAAAATTAAAACAATGCTTGAGAGAATTGCTATCCACTGAACATCTGATTTAAATGCTGCCGAGTTTTCAACAGTATAAAAAAATGGTGCAAATGCCACAGTATCTGGAAATACTTTTATAATGCTTTGCACTTCATCATAAAGTCTTTTTGCTCTACCCATTTCAGAGGGAGGAATATTTGTCTGTACACGTATTAGATAGCCATATTCACCTAAAACAATCATATTCCCTTTATGTTTAAGAGTAGCACTTTTTGTAAGTTCTAAATGAAAAAGTTTTAATGGGTCATTTTTATCTATGCTTGTATAAAAAACACTATGTAGCTGTTTATCATAAAGAGTTTGTAATTGTTTTTGGACCTCTTTTTTAGTTAATTTTTTCGCTTGAAAACTTGCTAAAAGTGGGTAATATTTTTTATAATACTCAGCTATATCTTGTGAAGGAGTAAGAGTAAATTGCACAAATTCAATATCTTGAAGTGATTGAAGTTTTTTTGTTATTTCTCTAACATTTTGTTTAGACTCTTTTGAAAAACCTTTTACAGCGATAAGCATCTCTTTAGAGTATCCAAGATGATTTGCTATGCTTAGTTTTTCTACACTCTCTTTAGATGCAAAAAGTGAGAGCAAATTTGTAGATATATGAATATGCTCTTTAAGCAAAAAACCTACAAGAAGTAAAACTAAAAGAAGAAGGTGATTAAGATATTTCATTTGTAATATTTATAGTAATAGAATCATTATTTTTTAAAAAAAGTTTTATATTTTTAAGAGTACTGTTTTTCTTTAAAAGTTCAATATGCTCAATATAATATTTAAGATTATTAGTAGGATATAAAAGAGTTTTTTCATTAAGTTTTTTTATAATAAAACGGCTTTTTAATTCATTTTCATCACCCTCATGAAGTAACTTTAAAATATCAAAATAGTGCATCATATTTGAGATTTGTTCTGAGGGGAGTTCAACTAGATTTCCATCTTCAAAAAAACTAATCTCCTCACCATCATAGTCTAAAACTCTTTTACTCTTAGGGTACTTTATCTCTAATCCCTCTTTTTTAAAAGTAATCTCACCATCGAGTTGCATAGATTTTCCTATGGCATCACTGTATCTCAACTCAGTAAAGCTATAACTTTGTGCATATAAGGCACTCAAAAAAAGAAAAAAAAGAAAAAAAGCTTTTAGCATTATTTTAAAACTTCGTATGTCTTTTCTAAAGCATATTTTGATGATGTTACAAAGCTATTGTTTTCATCCCATACATAACCACTTAAAATAGAAACAATTTTTTTTGTTACCTCAGGGTTTTTCTTATCTGAGAAAAGTATAGTTTGTAATGTACCGTCGTACCAAGTGTTAACATAATCACGAAACACATCAATACCAAGCATCATATAATCTTCATACTCAACTTTATAATCAATATTTTCACCTTTAAGTTCACGAGAAGTAAGTTCTGCTGCTTTTGCACCAGATTCTAATGCTAATGTAACACCAGATGAAAATACAGGGTCTAAAAATTCTGAAGCATTTCCAGTTAATATAAAATTTTTGTCATAAAGTTTTGTAACAGCTGAAGAGTAACCACTTAAAGAGTTAACATCAACAGTATAGTTAGAATTTTTATAGCGTTCTTTTGTCCATTTATTTGAGTAAATTATGTGTTCCCAGAACTCTTTATCACTCATTTTGAAACTTTTAAAATACTCCTCTGTACAAACAATACCAACACTTGTCGTACCATCTGAGAATGGAATATTCCAAATCCATGCTTCATTATCACCATGTACAGTTACAAAGATATACCCTTCTTTTACACCTTCAGGACGGATGTCATTATCGACACGAGCAAAAGTAGCACGACGAAGTGCCAAATGAGAATCTGCATGCAAACCTAAAAGATTTGGAAGTACACGACCATAACCTGAAGCATCAAGTACTTTTTTAGCCTTGTACTGTTCTTTATTTGAATCCAAATCTTTTACCGTTATAATATTTGCATCTTCATCATATGCGATAACTTCTATCTCATACTCAACATCACAACCTTTAGCCGCTGCATCATCTATAAGAAGTTTATCAAACACTTCACGTTTTACTTGAAATGAGCTTCCCCATTTTTGTCCTAAATTATTTGAAAAGTCTAAGAATGAAGGTTCATCTGTATCATTTTGAAAAACGACACCACCCTTCAATTGGAACTTAGCATCAACAACACTCTGAAGCATATTTGCATTTTCTAGGAGTTCATTACATCTTGGAAGAAGCGATTCACCAATTACAAATCTCGGCATCTTTAATTTATCTACTATTTTTACACTATAACCATCTTGAACCAATTTTGCTCCTGCAATAGACCCAGCTGGTCCAGCACCAATAATAAATACATCAACTTCTTTCATTCTTTTTCCTTAAATATTTAAAATAATTGTACACAAGTTTCATTTAAAATATCGTTAATATTCTCTTTATCTGAGTGTTTCTGATATAATCGTATTAATTTAAAAAAAACAAGGGTGATTTTATATGTTTGATACAAAAAATATTTCAGGTGCTACTGCTCTTATGGAGGCTCAAAAAATCTCTTTTGGACCAATTGTATTTCAAGTTGCAAGACTTTTAAGAGATTGGGGAATTTTCGAACTTTTACAAAAAAACAAAAAAGGTTTAAGTGCTCAAGATATAGCACATAATAGAGAAATCTCTCTCTATGCTACACAAGTTCTTTGTGAATCTGGTTTTAGTATGGGTGCACTTTCATTTGAAAATGAACTCTACACCATCACAAAAATTGGTTATTTCTTACAAAATGATGAGATGACAAGAGCGAACCTTAACTATAACCATGATGTAAATTACCTTGGTCTTTTTTACCTTGATGAATCTCTAAAAAATGGAGAACCTGTTGGATTACATAAAGTTTTTGACACAAAAGAGGAAACTATCTACCCTCTTCTCACAAAGCTTCCAAAAAAAGCAAAAGAGAGCTGGTTTGGCTTTGATCATTTTTACTCTGATGCTGCATTTAAAACATTAGTGAAAATTATGAGTGAAAAAAATATAAAAAATATGCTTGATGTGGGTGGGAATACTGGCAAGTGGTCAGTAGCCCTTACATCAGCTTCACCACATACAACAGTAACAATACTGGATCATCAACCACAGATAGATGAAGCTTTTACACGTGCAAAAGAGCATGGTGTAGAGAATCGAGTAAAAGGTTATGTAATCGACCTACTTGACCATACATTAGCCTTTCCAAGCGATGTTGATGCCGTATGGATGAGTCAGTTTTTAGACTGTTTTGGAGTAAATGACATAATTAATATTCTTAGACGTGCTAAAAATGCTCTAGCAAAAGATGGAAAAGTTTATATTGTAGAACCATTTTGGGATCGACAAACTCACGAGATAGGAGCATACTGCCTTATAAATACCTCTCCATACTTTACAGCTCTTGCAAATGGTACAAGCAAAATGTACAGAGCAAGTGAATTTGAAACATTTGCAAATGAAGCAGGACTACAAGTGACAGAGCAGATAGATGGCCTAGGTTTTGGACATACTCTTATGGTCTGTCAAGCAAAATAATTTATACTTTATAGAGGTGTGATTTTAAGTATTTTATACTTATTTTCATAACACTCTATATAAAGACAATTTTTAGCTTTTAAAATCATATCATTTACTACATAACTTGCAAAAGTTTCAAAATATTCATTATTTTTATTATCACATCTCGTAGAAAAAATAACTTCTCTATTTTCATTCTCAATAAGAGATTCAATTTCACTTTTTGTATAAAATCTACTATCAAACTCCAATGAACAAAGAGCATTCTTTGCTTCAAAAGATACTTTTTGATACATAACACTACTTACAACATTAACAGATTCATCTACTCCCCCAACTCGTTTCATAACTTCTGGATTATGTGAAGCTAAATCAATTGCACCTATAATAACTTCATTATTATTTTTCAATATAGAAGCATAAATAGATATAAGTGTATGAAAATACATAAAATTATCTGATATTTCAAAAATACTTTTCCCCTTAATACCCAACTCGCTTGCAACATAAAAGTTTGTCGTATTTCCAAGCATATTTATAAAATCAAAAAGCTTTATATATTCTTGTTTTTCTACTATATATTCATTCATCTTTGCAAGAATGTTAATATTTCCAAATCCACTAGTAAGATAAAGTTCACTTTCTCTTTGTATCTCACAGTTTTCTTGTAATCGAAGAGCCCCAAAAAGACCAGCATATATGAACTCTTCTTTACGTCGTAAGTCCATTTTAGATTTTTGTTTTAACTCTTTTTTTATATTAAGGATTTCTCTATCACTTCTATATGAACTTATTGCATGAACATATAATCTCATGAGAACTCCTTTTTTAAAATTAAAGATGTATTGTTACCACCAAAACCAAAAAAATTCAACATAAAGGTACCATGAGTACACTCTTTATTCTCTAAAATTGGTTGGTAATCTTTTAATATTGGATCTGCATGATTTAATGTTTTAGGGAGAAAGCCATCATCTATACAAGCCATGAAAAGTGCTATTTCTAAGGCTCCACATGCTCCAACAGTATGACCTACATAAGGTTTTAAGGCTGTAAAAACAACAGACTTATCAAAAACCTTACTTATAGCATTTATCTCTGAAATATCATTAGAGTCAGTACCCGTTGCATGTGCCTTAATAGCTGTTATCTCTTCCACAGATGTTTTTGATGTTTTTAGTGCATTGTGCATCATCTCAACAAATTCATCACCATCTCTACTTACAGCAGTAATACTCACACCATTACAATTACTAGAGCCCCCTTTTATCTGCCATTGGCTCTTATCATCTCCTAACAAAACACCAGCTACCGCTTCTCCTAAAATAGTTCCACCTCTTTTGATATCAAAAGGTTTTATAGTGGTCTGACTTAAGAGTTGCATTGCATAAAAACCACTACTCATCATCTGTGAGTAAATCTCTAATCCAAGAACAATACCATATTTATAAATTCCTGCATCAATAAGGTTTGATGCCTCAAGTATGGCGTTTACACTCGAAGTACATGCGGTATTGATGGTAAGGGTAAAACCATTGAGTTCAAATTCATCACTTAAATCTTTTGCATAGGAGTCTATGCTTCTCTTTTGAGATGCATAGACTTTTCGCTTATACTTATAATTACTACTCTCTATAGCATCAATTACATGCCAATCAATAATAGAAGTTCCGATAATAATAATGGTTTGTTTTTTATCTTCTTGAGAAACGCCACTTAAAAGTTCGGCAACTACCTTTTTAAGCTCTGGATATATCCCCTCTTGAGTATCTTCAACACTCTTTGCTAATGTATAGTAAGGCATCTCAACATCACCTTCTATTGCTCTAATAGCTCTTGTAGAGATACCTGTTTGTGATTTTTTTATAGCCTCAAGAGAACTATTTAAATCACCTAATGAAGAGAGAATAGATGTTTTTAAAATATTAGCCATTTTGATCTTTTTGAACAAGTTCTGCAAGTGCATCAATAGTCGTTACAGCTCTTCTAAAAGCTTTGGGATCACCAAGTTTAATGCCATACTTTTTTTGTAAACCCATAGAGATTTCTAATGCATCCAAAGAATCAAGTTCTAAACCACTTTGTTCAGAAAACAACTCAACATCATTGGGAACATCTTCTGGTGTTATATCTTCTTTCTCACAATCTTCTATTATCATTTTTTTCAAATTATATTTTAATTCTTCCAATTCCATTAGAGCCCTTTTTTTATTCTTATTTGTAATATTATCATAGATATTCCTAAACATACGAGTCCAAAAACAAAAAGTTTTATAAAATCTATAAAAACATCTTGAGTGTTAGCCCCACTTAAAAATATATCTAAAAAACCATCAAGTCCCCATGCCATAGGAGAGTATTCTGCAATAGTTTGCATCGACTCTGGCATAATAAATTTTGGTACCATCACACCACCAACTGCACCTAAGAGAAGGTTTAAAATTCCTCCTATAGTTGTTGCTTGCTCACTTGAACTTGCACTTACTGCTATGAGAGTTGAGATTCCTATAGCAGCGAGACTTAATCCTGTTGCAATCTCTAAAATTGCCAATACAGAACCATTTATAGCCAAGGCTGGTGTATCGAATAAAGGAACAAGAAAGACACCTACACCTATCATAATCCACACCTGTACTTGATTAATAAGAAAGTAAGGTATGCTTTTTGTAAATGTCATTGCAAAGACAGAAACATTCATAGAGTTTAAACGCATTAAAGTATTTTGCTTGCGTTCATTAATATAAATAGTAGACATAGGGATAATTATAAAAAACATCCCAAAAACTATCCAAGCAGGAACACTCTGCTGTGTTGCATTAGGTAGTTTTTTTGAGTTTTTATATTTCACCTTGTAAAGTTTATCACTAGAGATTTCTAAATTTGCAAGTATTTTTGAAGCTTTACCTGAATATAGCTCAATACTCTGAGATATGTAATGAAAACGAGCTTTTAAAATATGTTCAGATAAAAGTGATTTAAAAACTTCTATCTCATTCTCTTTTAAAGACTTTTGTACATTTAATTTTAGTATTTCATTTGAATTTTGCTCATAATTTTCAGGTATTACAATAAAGAACTGAGCATCACCTTTCTCTTTTATCTGTACTAAATGTTTATCGTTTGTAATTAATTTTATAATCTCTTGACTCATTGATGTTTTATCTAAATCTTTTACAAATAGGGAAAACTCTAGGTTTTTTGAAGAAAATTGATCACGCATTGCTACAGACATAATTAAAATAAAGACAGCAGGTAATACAAATAAAGCCATAAGTGCATGTTTATCTCTAAAAACAAGCAAAAGCTCTTTTTTTATCATGGCACTAAACATCTTCTACACCTGTTCTTTTTAAAAAATATTTTTCTAAATTTGTACTGCCATAATCTATTTTTTTAATCATTATATTTTTCTCTTCTAATGTAGCTAAAAGTTCGCACAGTTGCTCTTTTGGAACTTCTATATTTGTTTCATCAAGTAACTTAAGATTTAACTCTTTTAAAATATTGCTATATACAACTTCAATATTCACTGACTTATTATCTTTACTTAGAAAAAGATTCTCTAAAGTATTTTGCTCTACAAGTTTACCCTCGCTAATAATGGCAACTTCATCACAAATTTTTTCAATTTCATTCATATAATGGGAGGTGTAGACTACGGTAATACCAAAATTTTTGTAATTTTTTATAGAATCTAAAATCTCATTTCTACTCTTGGGATCTATACCAACTGTTGGCTCATCAAAGTAGATTACTTTAGGATTATTTAGCAGACCTATGGCAATGTTAAGACGGCGTTTTTGCCCACCTGAAAGAGTAGATGCTTTTTGTTTCATAAGTTCCTTAAGAGCATTTACACTTACAGCTTTATCGTAATCTTCTTGAGATGCTTTTTGAATTTTTGCAAAAAAATCAAGATTTTCCCCTACACTCAAATTTTCATAAAATGCTAAATGTTGAGGGATAATAGAACTTAAAGATTTAATTTTTGTTTTCTCTTTAGACAAAGAATGACCAAAAATCTCCACCTCTCCACTATCCATCTCAACAAGAGCATTTAAAATAGATAAAAGAGTTGTTTTTCCAGCACCATTAACACCAAGAAGTCCAAAAATGGACCCCTCTTTAATTTCTAAGGAAAGATTATCAAGTGCTTTTTTAGCACCATATGTTTTTGTTACATTAGAAATTTTAATCATTATTTATATTCTTTTACAAACTCTAACAATTTTTTATAAGCAAGTGTTTCTTCATCTGCAACACTATTAAGTTTTTGGGCAATTGCCTTAAAATTTATCTCTTTTTTTGACTTAAGCGCTTTTGCAATCATAAGAGCAAACTCTCTATATTCATCGCCAACTTCTAAAAACATCTCTGATGCTTCACTCAGTATTTTATTATTATCAAATATCTCACTTGATTCTTTTAAAAACGAGGCATAAATATATCTAAAACCAGCACCACCTGTTCCTATCTCCTCTTGCATTCTGACAATATGACCAAGAAAAAGTTTTGCATAACGTTTCTCTTTTGTTTCTAACTTTTCAATAGCTTTTGCAAGAGAGCGAATACCTTTTATACCTGCTATAGGAACAGGTGTTTTTAACATCAATTTCGCAACTTTTTTTATTGCTTTTACAATTACTGGCTTAAGATCTACACTTTTTGGAACATCTATTGGATAGTAAAGAAGACCTTTTGGAGCCATCACCCCTTTTACAAATCTTGCTTTAGTAAGTGCAGCAAAATCACACTTAACCGTTTCTTCAAATACAGGATCGCTTATTGTGTAGTCTTTATCATCTTTTGCAATAACTAGAAGATTATGTGCATTAAAGTGAAAACGCATCTCTTCTGGAAAATATGGTAACCAATAAACCGAAGTTTGAGCACCTACTATTTTACCCTCTTGTAAAAGTTCATTGAGTCGTTTTTCACCTTTTTCTTTATTGGAAAAAGTTTCTAACTTCATCTTTACATTAAGATTTTTACGAATATTTTTAATAATTGACTTAGGGAAACTTCTATATGCAATAAGTGGCATTCCACCCATTTTAACAAAAGGTAGATATGCAAATGTAAGAGCAGAAGCCAAACCAAAAACCATAGGCTCACTTAAATTAAGACCATAATACCTAAGCATTGATGACATAACACCACTTTCACAATGTGCTGAGTGTGTATGATGAAACTCTTTATGCATCAGTATCCTTTTTTGGTAAAATTTGCAGGTCTTCCTCTTTTATACCCATAGCATCTGCATAAATAGCCAATCTTTTTTGACTTATTTTTGCAAATTTTTCTGGGCAAAAATCTTTTTTAATACTCCATTTAAAAAAACCTGTAGATTCAGCTAATACTTGCAGATCCATACGAATGTTGTACATATGAAAATAGAGTGGTGACTTTAGACCGCGTTTCACATCATTATATGCTTCTGAGGCATGTTCTTGCAAATCATGAAGGGCTTGTTTTGTAACAGTCTCTTCAGCTTCCCAACCACTTGAACTTACAGCTCTTATATTACCATCTTCATCGCGTGCATAAATGGCTTTTTTGTTGTTTGCATAAGTTGTACTATCATCTTGTGGTACAGCATTTATATCCATCTATACAGCCTCTAAAAGCATAAAAGCAGTTGAAAATCTTCCACTCTCTGGGATATAACAAAGAAGTTTTTGCCCTTTTTTTATTTTACCAGATTGAAACAGTTCACTTAGCATTATATAGATAGATGCAGAACCTGTATTTCCTTTTTCTGAAAGATTTGTAAACCATCTGTCCTGAGGAATGTCACACCTTGCTCTTTTCATCTTTTCATACACTTCATCTCTAAAATAGTTTGATGAGTAATGGGGTAAAAACCAATCTATCTCTTCTGGTTTAAACATCTCTGCTTCAAGCATCATTTCAAGAGGTTTTTGCACTGTATAATCGGTTACCTTTTCATTTAAAAGTTTAACATCCTGCTTTACAGCAAATATAGATTCATCTAACCACTCTTGAGGTGTATAATCTCTCCACCCTTTAAGAGTTCCATCTTTTTTTTTGTCAGCACCTGCATACATACAAGCTTCTAATTCATTTGCAAAAGAACGAGAAAATATTTTGTCAATTCTTAAAGACAAAGTATCTTTATTTGGAGTATTACTCAAAGCTACTGCACCTGCACCATCACTTAACATCCATCTTAAAAAATCTTTTTCAAATGCTATCTCACCATGTATCTCAAGTTCATCCACTCTAGTTTCTATCTCTGCTTTAAAATTCTCTGCTCTCATAGCAGCAGAAACATTTTCACTCCCAGTAGCAATAGCAGTTGTTGCATCTCCTGCTTTTATAGCATTCATTACATATTTTAGTGCAGTGATCCCACTTAAACATATACCAGCAGTAGAAATGACTTCTAAGGGTTTTATACCTAATTCACCATGAACCATAAGTGCATGATTTGGCATAAGTTGATCTGGAATAGTTGTGCCACAAGCTAAAACATCTACTTTGTCTAAATCAAATGAAGAAGATGCAAGTTTTTTAATGGCATTTGCAGTAAGCTCTGCATTGGAATGTGTAGATTCTCTTGTAATTGGATCAATAGCATAATATCTAGTTTTTATTTTATTTGAACGAAGTATAAGTCTTTTCGCTCGAGAGGGTCTCTCCCCTACTTGACCTAAAACTTTTTCCATATTTTCATTATCTATTGGCTCATTTGGTAAAAATGTTTCAATATTATTAATATATACATCTATCATTATAATCCTTATCGACCACTAGGAAGTTCATACATTGCTTCCATAGCTTTTAGTTTCTCTTTTTGAAATGAATTTAAAATTTTTCTTGCAATTATATTGAGTGGAATCACAGTAAATATGAGAAGTAATAAGAATGCCACATAAATTGTAATCACTACTTTTCTCCCCATTGAATACTTTTTGCCACTCTTTTTAATCAATTTACTCCAAATATGAAAACTTCTGTTTGCAATTTTTTCAGTTGCTATGAGCTTACCATTTACGACACAAGCACCTAAGTCTTTTAACATCGCTTCATTGCCTTTTTCTTTATCTTGTTTTAGTGCTTGATTAAGTCTTGCACCAAATCTATCACAAGCTGCTATCTCTTCTTGTTTAATTCCTGCTGGCGGTAAAAAAGAGAAGTATTTTCTCTTTCCAGTAAGCATATATGTAGGTAAAGTTACAAGGCTTACAACTTCACCACCTTGATCTGTAAGTGCTACATGGTCCATATGTCGTGCACCCACATCTTGTAGCATTACTTTTATTTTTTCTTGTGCTAATACCCACATATCTCGACATGCGACAACACTCACTACTGGTTTATCTTTAAAAACTTTTTTAGCTTGTTCAGATTTCATAAATGCAGTAATAGAGATAGAAGGTGCCATATACCATACGGTATAACCAAGTATAATTAAATCGTAATCATCTGCTAAATCTTTTAGCTCTTCAATCTCACAACCATCAAGATGTACAGCCTCTGGAAACTCATCAAAAAACTCATAAAAAGGCCATGGAAATGGATACTTTCTTTTTGGTGTAATAGCTCTATAATCTACTTGAATTTTTTCATCTTCAAGTGTTGATGTAAAACTCTCTAACACAGCCTTCAGCTGTCCATTTTGAGAGTAGTAAAGAACGAGAACTTTTTTCATTAACATACTTTCTTTATTTCTTAAATTTAATAGAAGAGTATTTTAACAAATTTTTACTAAATCTTTAATTATCATCCAATACCTCTCAGCAATATAATGTCCCCAAGAAAAATAATCAATTTTAAGAGCCACTTGCAAATTAAACCGTCACCAAGTAACTAATTTCATTTTATAGATATTTTGGAGATAAAAAAAATATCTATAAAGATTAGTAGCAATATTTTACCTCAATTTTACCAATTTTC
>JAMOQK010000072.1 GCA_027064045.1 Sulfurimonas sp.
TTCAAGAGCAACACACCATAACTACTCACAACGAAGAGGTTGATTTTGCCCTAAAAGGGAGACATGACCCATGTGTTGCTATCCGTGGAACTGTTGTGTGTGAAGCTATGGCTGCTTTAGTTATAGCTGATATGTTACTTTTAAATATGGGTTCAAATATGGAAGGCTTTAGTAAATATTATAGCTGATTTTAACTAAAATACAAACCAAAAGAAGAAAAATGTCAAAACGAAAAGGCTCAAGATGCTGCTGAAAAAGCACAAGAGAAACTTGATTCTGAATAGTTAAGAGAGTTTTAAAGAACCATTTTTATATGTTGATGAGCTTTTAGAGCTTCATATATGAAGTTTCTCTCATCTTCATTTTGAATAACTAAATCAAGGTTCATACTAACATATTTTCCAGTTTTACTAGCATTTGAGTGGGTTAAGTTATGTTCCCTCTCAAGTATAACTTGATGGATAGCTTTTTGTATAGCTTCTTTTTCATAACCTATAAGTTTATATGACCAAGAACAAGGGTACTCAAGTTCTAATTTTTCTTTACTATCGTTGATAATCTCCACTTTTGCCTCCTGATTTTTTCTCTAATTGAACATTGCTTATAACCATCCCTTTATCTATCGCTTTTACCATATCGTAGATAGTTAAAAGTCCTACACTTACACCTGTCAGTGCCTCCATCTCAACACCTGTTTGTCCTGTTAGTTTAGCAGTTACAGTTAGTTTAAAACCTGGAAGTTCATCTATCTCTTCAACATCACAGTTAATTCCACTAAGATTTAGTGGATGACACATTGGTATGAGTGTACTTGTTTGTTTTGTACCCATAATAGCTGCTATAACAGCAGTTTGAAGAACAGGACCTTTTTTGTTTGCCTCTGTTACTACATTTTCATAAGCATCTCTACTCATACTTATCATACCACTAGCTATGGCTACTCTTGTTGTTTGATTTTTGTCTGAGACATCAACCATTTTTGGTCTGTCTTTTTCGTCTAAATGTGTTAAGTTCATTGTATCTCTTTTTGTTTTTTTGTATTATAGCAAAGAGGAGTTAAATAAGTGCTAGTGCCTCTTTGTATTCATGTGGGTGATTTAGATTTAAAAAAACTTTTTTATCACTAAACTCTACAAAAGTGGTTTTTGCATTTTTAAGTAAAAACCCAAGTTTATGGTTGTTTGTATCTAACATCTCTACAAATTTATCTTCAAGTGAGAGATGGTATATGCCACACATCGGTTGAATCTTGTCATCAACTTTTGCTATGGTAGCTTCGGCATGTGGGTTATCTGTTTCTATCAAGGTTTGTATGGTTTTTTTATCTATAAATGGTGTATCAACACTTATGACAAAAAAACTCTCACATGCCAATCTATCAAAAATACTTACAAAACCAACACTTGGAGCAAAAACATCATCTGTTTTTATATCTTCAATAAAATCAGCTTCAAAATCAAATTTAGATTTATCTTTAGTTGAGATATATACAGTTTTGAAGATTTTTTTTAGTCGAGTTAGTTGAAACTCTGTAAGGGTATCATAACCACCAAATGGGAGAAGAGATTTATCTTCCCCCATTCGACTAGACCTGCCACCTGCAAAGATAACGCATGGTATATCTATCATCTAGTTTTTAGTTAATTCAGCTTCTATTCTTCTGTTTTTAGCACGACCAGCAGAAGTTGAGTTATCAGCTACAGGATTTTCTTCACCCATACCAGATGCACTTAGTTGTTTAGCATCCACACCTTTAGAAACTAAGTCAGCAACAACTGCATCTGCTCTTCTTTGAGATAGTTTTTTGTTATACGCTGCACTACCTCTACTATCTGTATAACCAACTATTTTAGCACTGTAGTTAGTGTATTTTGTTAAGAAATCTGCATATTTTTGTACTCTTGCTTCTGAGTTAGAGTCAATTTTTGCAGAATTGTTTTCAAAGTTAATATGAAGATTGATATTAGCAGGGCAACCATCACTGTTTACAGCTGCACCTAGTGGTGTATTTGGACATATATCATTAGAGTTTAAAACACCATCTTTATCATCATCTAGCTCAAGCTTACACCCTTGTGCATCAACTCTTGTACCTTTTGGAGTTGTTGGACATTTGTCTATCTTGTCATTTACACCGTCATTGTCGCTATCCAATACTAAAGCACATCCAAGAGCATCTACTTTCGTACCTGTTGGAGTATATAAACAACTATCTTGAGAGTTTGAAACACCATCGTTATCATCATCACCATCAACAGGAGCCGCAACTACTGGCATAGCTTTTTGAGCTTTTGCACCAAATGAAAAATTCAATCCAGCTAAAAGAGCCAAGTTGTTATCCCATCTATCGTCATTATGTTTTAACATATAAACTGTTTCAAGTTTTAAAGCTAAATTTTCAGTAAAAGGGATTTTTGCACCCACACCAGCATTTACAAATGGACTATCATAATTCTCTTCATGATGTGTACTCATAGTCTCATAACCAAAACCAGCTTTTGCTAATGGTATGATAGAACCAATTTTATCAAACTCATAAACACCATTTAAAGCTATACGATATATATTTGTACTACCTTGGGAGTCTTTATCATAATCTGCATTTGTATAAAGAACAGAAAGTTCAGGTTTAAGAGGTAAACCTGTATCATTTAGCTGTGCTTCTACACCAACAAGAACTTGATCTTCAATGTCTATGTTACCCTCAGCAATATTATAACCAACAACTGGTGTTAGTTCATATTTGCACTCTGTTGCGAGTGCCAATGAAGCACTTAAAAGTGCTGGTATAAGTATAAATTTTTTCATCTCATTTTTCTTTTGTTTTAAATTTAATCTCTTGGGTCTGATATATACCCAGTTATTGCCGATATAGCCGCAACAGCAGAGTTTGCTAAATAAACTTTAGAACTTCTACTACCCATGCGACCTACAAAGTTACGGTTCGTTGTTGAAACTGCAACTTCATTATCTCCTAAAATCCCCATGTAACCACCAAGACAAGCACCACAGGTTGGATTGCTCACAACTCCACCTGCATCGATGATAATATCCATGTAGCCGAGCTTATAGGCTTCTTTAAGGATTTTTTGAGTTCCAGGTGTAACTATAAGTCTAACATCTGGATGTACTTTTTTACCCTTTAGTATCTCAGCTGCAGTTTTTAAGTCACCTAAACGACCATTTGTACAACTACCGATAAATGCTTGGTCTATCTTGATTTTATCTGCAACAGCTTGTGTTATACTGTGACCATTTGATGGTAAAAATGGATAAGCTATTACTGGCTCAAGGTTTGCAACATCTATCTCAATCGTTTGAACATATGTAGCATCTTCATCACTTTGATGGATTTTAGGCTCTCTTGCTAATGTTTTATCACTTAAAAATTCTGCCGTTACATCATCGTAAGCTACGATTCCATTTTTTGCACCAGCTTCTATAGCCATATTACACATGCTAAATCTATCATCCATATTTAGGTGTGGTATGGTGCTACCTGTAAATTCTAAAGTTCTATATAATGCTCCATCAACACCAATCATTCTGATAATCTCTAAAATAATATCTTTACCAGTTGTATGCTCTTTTGGTTTTCCATTTAGCACCACCTTGATAGACTCTGGAACTTTAAACCAGTTTCCTCCACTTATCATAGCAAAGGCTAAATCTGTTGAACCCATACCAGTTGAAAATGCACCTAATGCTCCATGAGTACAAGTATGACTATCTGCACCAATGATTACATCACCTGGGACAACAAGCCCTTTTTCTGGTAAAAGAGCATGTTCAATACCCATATCTTTTTCATCAAAAAAGTTTTTTAGATTATGTTTTTTAGCAAAATCACGGCTAATCCTAGCTTGATTTGCACTTGCTATATCTTTAGCTGGGATGAAGTGATCAAGAACGATAGAAAACCCATCTGGATTTGCCAGTTTTGTAGCACCACTATCTTCAAATGCTTTAATAGATATAGGTGTAGTAATATCATTCCCTATAACCATATCTATGTCACAACGGATAATCTCACCCGCAAAAACTTTACGACCTACATGCTCTGAGAATATTTTTTCAGTTATAGTTTGAGCCATTATAAACCTTTAAATGTATAAATTAGTTATGCGATTATACCATTTAAGGTTTAAAGTTGCTTTTTATTTTTATTTTTTTATCTTTTCTAAATGTTACATCTATATATTTAATTACAGATTTTAGTGTAAAATCATCATATTTTTTTGACCAACTTGGCATATCATCTTTATCAGTACCCCAAAATTTTCCACCATATTTTGCATATAAAAACATCTGCTTATTTGTTAATAAAGTTCTGGTTAAATCATAAGGAAATATAGACTTGTCTGGATTTCTTGTAGCTTCTCCATCACCTTTTGCATTTAAACCATGACACCATCTACAATTTCTATTATAGATTTTCTTACCTCTTTTTAACATCTTTGGTTCTTGTTTTTTAGAAATTTTATCACTATGAGCATAAAGTTCTTCAGCTTTTTTTTCTAAACCTTTGTTAAATTTTAAAGATATATAGTATGCCACGGCTCTTAGTTGATATTCGTCATACACATATTTAAAAGCTGGCATCATATCTGAGTATGAACCCCAATAATGACCACCCTCTTTGATAACCTCATAAGTTTGTTCTTGTGTTAAAATAGTTTTTGAAAGATTTCTAGGTCTAACTACAAAGTTTAAATCTTCACTTGTAACGCCACTTTCACCATGACAAGTTATACATGTTTGATGATATATCTTTTCACCAACTTCAAATTTATAATCTTTAGCCACAAGTAAGATAGGGATGAAAAAAATATATAATAAATATCTCACGACTTAATGCACAGTTACTTCTAAAAGCATATTTGGATGGATTGCACACTCTACATTAAATTTTGCTTTTGCTTTTAATCGTACAGTTTTATCCTCACCCGGTGCTTGCATACCTATGTCAAATTCATTTGCTTCATTATCTGTATAAGCATTATGAGCAAAAGGATCTGAATTTTTAAATGTGATAGTATCCCCAACTTTTGCTGTAATACTATGGGGTATAAAAGTTTTATTTTTTTGATCTACAATATGGTCAGTTCCAAACAAAGAAACTGATACCAAAAGTGTTAACAGAATATTTCTCATAAATTCTCTCCTTATTGTGGGAATTTTGTTGGTATTTTTAATTTCATATCTTTACCAGTAAGTGTTTTCATAAACAAAACTATCTTGGCTATCTCATCTTCACTTAGATGTCTATTTTTTATATATGTAGATTTATTTCTAACATTATGCTCATACCTACCACCATTTGCACAAATTGCTGTAGCTTCTTCAAGTGTTTTTACACTTCCATCGTGAAAATATGGGTAAGATTTTGCAACATCTCTTAATGTTGGCGTTTTCATAACTCCATACCAAGATGCTCTATGTTTAACATTGTATCTTCCGAGTTCTTTACCGTGTAACTCTCCATCATTTAAGCCAATATTATGAAAACTTCCATCTGTAAAGTTAAATCCATCATGACAATCTGTACATTTTGCTTTACCTTTAAAAAGTTTAAATCCCTCTGCTGCTTTTTTAGAGATAGCTTTTTTATCCCCTTTAATATATCTATCAAAAGGTGATTCGGTAGAAACAACAGTCCTCTCAAATGAAGCAATAGCTTTAGCTAAATAATCACTTGTGATAACGCCACCACTTTTTGGATAGGCTTTTTTAAATAATTTTTGATACTCTTTGATATTGTTTAACTTTGGTAAAAGAACGGTTAAAGGCATGTGCATCTCAACACCTGTTTGAATAGGTCCTAATGCTTGTTCTTCAAGTGTTCTTACTCGACCATCCCAAAATTGGCGACTTTGATATGCTGAATTTAAAATGGTAGGTGAGTTTCTTGGACCAACCAAACCATTATGCCCAACAGCCTTAGGAGTTGGATGTTCATCACTCCAACCATGTTTAGGATTATGACAAGTTGCACATGAAATTTTTTCTGAAGATGATAATCTTTTATCAAAGTAAAGTAATTTTCCCAACTCAATTCTCTGAGGAGTCAATTTATTATCCGCTGGTTGTGGAACTGTTGATGGTCTTAACCATTTTTTTGTGTCTTGTGAAGCAGAAAGTGAAAAAACACTTAAAGAAATCAACAATGCACCTATTGTTATTTTATTAAACATTAAAATCCTTGTTTTAGGCATTAAGTACCTATCCAAAAAGAACACCAACTATCAGAAGCTCAAAAAAGTGACTAATGCAAGGCAAAAACTTGTAGGAGCTACTG
>JAMOQK010000073.1 GCA_027064045.1 Sulfurimonas sp.
TCTTTTTTATTTTCCATATTTGTTTTAACTCTTTTATTTTAGCTTTTATATTTATCTTTATGAGATTGTATTAGAAGTACGACTTTAGTCTCGTACCTCTTTTTTATTTTTATGTTTAGAGAGAAGTGCAAGTTTCCAAAGCTTTTTTCATATCATCTATCAAGTCTTTTGAACTTTCTAATCCACATGAGATTCTGATAAGGCCTGCTGGGACTCCACATGCCATAAGTTCTTCATCACTTAGTTGTTGGTGTGTTGTTGAGGCTGGATGGGTTATGATTGATTTGCTATCTCCTATATTTACAACGAGTGAGTAAAGTTTTGTTGCATTTACTATCTTGGTTGCAATTTCAAGGTTTTCAACTTCAAAGCTTAAAAGTCCACTACATGCACCATCTTCAAAATATTTTTGTGCATTTTTATAGTTTAGATTACTTTTTAGTCCTGGGTAGTTTACTTTTTTTATTTTTGGGTGTGATTCCAAAAATTCAGCTAAAGCTAAAGCATTTTTAGAGTGTTCTTTCATTCTAAGTGCAAAAGTTTCTATCCCTTGGATAAAAAGCCACGAGTTAAAAGGTGCTACAACAGCGCCCAAATCACGAAGCAGGGAAAGTCTTGCTCTAAGTGTAAAGGGTGGTAAGCCAACCTCTGTATAGATGAGTCCGTGATATGATTGGTCAGGCTCATTGAAATGTGTATATCTTGGATTGTTTTTTAGTTTTTTTATTAAACCCTTTCTCTCAACTAAAATTCCACCAATAGCAAGACCTTGTCCCGTTGTGTATTTTGAAGCACTATGAACTGTTACATCAACACCCCTTGTAAGTGGGCGACAAAGTACAGGAGTTGCTACTGTATTATCCACAACTGTAAGTATATTATGTTTATTGGCGATGGCTACAATGGCATCAATATCTGCTACATCTATGCTTGGGTTTGTAAGTGACTCAAAAAATATCACTTTTGTTTTTTCATCCACAAGCTCATTTATGGCATCTGGATTATGTACATCAAAAAATCTAGCTTCTATTCCAAATCTTTTAAGAGTATGAACACTTAGTGTAAGGCTTCCACCGTATAGTTGTTTGGCACAAACTATGTTGTCACCCGCTTCAGCAACATTGGCAATAGCATAAAAAATAGCACTCATACCACTAGCAGTTGCTATAGCAGCTTCACCATCCTCAAGCTCAGCAAATCGTTTTTCAAAAACCTCAGTTGTTGGGTTATTTAGTCGAGTATATATATTTCCTAATTCTTTGAGTGAAAATAGATTTGCTGCATGTTCAACATCACGAAATTCATAAGCAGTTGTTTGATAAATTGGAACAGCCATAGTCCCTTGAGAGTCTTTTTCGTAACCTGCATGAAGCGCTTTTGTTTGTAAATCCATTTTTATTGCCTTATTTATATATTGTGTTATTTTAGCTAAAATGTATTAATAAAGTTACTTAACATATTTGAAAACTTTATTTTATGCGATTAGAATTATGGTTACAAGTTTTTTTGAGTAGATTTTTTTTGGATAGGTACTTATCTATGATATAATCCATTAATATGAATTTAATTAAAGTAACAGATATTCACATGCCGGAATTGGAAATATATCATAAATTAAGAGACAATGCTTTTGATAAAGAGGATAGTTTTGTAGCAGATTCACCTAAAGTTGTAAATGTGCTTTTGAAAAATGGTGTAAAGGTTAAGAGTGTCTTGGCAACCAAAGAGTACTATGATGAGTTTGAGGACTTATTAAATTTAAAAGATATACCTAAACTTTTTATCTCTTCTAAAGAGGATATGCAAAAGATAGTTGGTCATAAAATTCACCATAATTGTATGATGCATGGTGTTCGAGTAAAACAAACAGAGTTGGAAAATTTAACAGATAATATCGTGATGTTAGATGAGATTACATCTAGTCAAAATGTTGGTTCTATTGCTAGAAGTATGGCAGGTTTGGGTGTGGAGTCTTTGGTTTTACCGAAGTTTGCTCCACATCCTTATGGCAGACGGGCATTAAGAGTTTCTATGGGGTATGTTAGTCATTTAAAATACCATCTTTATGATGATATATTTTCCACATGCCAAGCTTTAAAAAAGATGGGATATAAAATTTTTGCAGCAGAGGTTTGTGAGGGTTCTACACCACTTTGGCATGTGAAAGTCCCACAAAAATGGGTGATAATTTTAGGACATGAGGGTAAGGGAATATCACAAGAGGTTCTAGAAATTTGTGATGAGATAGTAACTATTGAGATGCAAGATGATGTAAAAAGTCTAAATGTGGCAATAGCAGCATCTTTAATGATGTATCAGTTTAAAAATAGAGGATAAGATGGACGCAACAAAAAGAAAAAATATAAAACATGGTTTAAGTGTAGCCATAGTACTAAAACAAGATCAAAGTACAGGTTATTTAACTGATGGGATAGTTCGTGATATACTTACAAAATCACCATCTCATCCACATGGTATAAAGGTTCGTTTAATGAGTGGTGAAGTTGGACGAGTGAAGGAGATTTACTGATGCAAACTAAAGATTTTTCAACACTACCACTTTCAAAAGAGATGGTTGTAAACCTAGATAAGATAGGTTACGAAAAAATGACACCCATACAGAGTGAGGCTTTGCCACACATCTTAGATGGAAATGATATTATAGCTCAGGCAAAAACAGGTAGTGGTAAAACTGCTGCATTTGGGATAGGGATTTTAGATAGATTGGATGTTAAAAAGTTTCGTGTTCAATCACTTATACTTTGTCCGACGCGAGAACTGGCTGATCAAGTAGCAAAAGAGTTAAGGATGATTGCCAAGTTTACTCACAATATCAAAATTTTAACACTTTGTGGTGGGGTTGCTTTTTATCCACAGGTAAATTCACTCAGACATTTTGCACATATAGTTGTAGGCACACCTGGGAGGATTTTAAAACATTTAGATAAAGAGAGTTTAGATTTGCAAAATCTAAATACTTTGGTGCTTGATGAGGCTGATAGAATGCTGGATATGGGGTTTATTGAGGAGATACAAAAAGTGCTGAGTTATGCACCTAAAGAGAGACAAACTTTGCTTTTTTCTGCAACTTATCCTGATGAGATTGTCTCACTTAGTTCGTCAATCCAAAAAGATGCCATCAATATTAAAACAACTTCCATAGAGAGTGTAAATAAGATTACCCAAAGATTTTATAAAGTAGATGATGGTTTAAAACTTCAAACTCTGATAAATATTTTTAGTAACTTTAAACCAGGAAATGGCATAGTTTTTTGTAATACAAAATTAGAGTGTGATGAGGTTGCACAAAAACTTCAAGAAAAAAATATAGATGCACTTGCACTTCATGGAGATTTGGAACAGTATGAGAGAAATGATGTTTTGGTTCAATTTTCAAATAAAAGTTGCAGAGTTTTAGTTGCAACAGATGTAGCTGCTAGAGGTTTAGATATAAAAGAACTTAGTTGTGTTGTAAATTATGACACTCCACATGCCAAAGAGACTTATGTTCACAGAATAGGGCGAACAGGTAGAGCAGGACATGAGGGTTTGGCTTTTACATTGTACAATGAATATGAGGATATGGATGAATATTCAGATGGGGATATGATTTTTGAAGATATAACAACTTTAAATACAGTGAATAACTTTGAGATGAAACCACCATATGTGACACTTGTGATAGAGGGTGGTAAAAAAGATAAGATACGAAAAGGTGATTTGCTTGGTGCTTTAACTGGTGATGTTGGGCTAAGTGGTAGTAGCGTTGGACAGATAGATATATATGAGAGACAAAGTTATGTAGCTATTGAGAGTGCCTTTGTGGATGAGGTAGAGAAAAAATTATCAAGAGGTAAGATAAAGGGTAAAAAGTTTTCTGTTTGGATATTATAGATTTTCTATCTTTTGTTCATACTCTTCATTAATCTCATCTAGTTGAGTTTGAACATCTTCAAATTCATCAAACATATCTTCAACTTTTTTCTCTTCATCTGCAACAGTTTTTGAGAGTTCTATGAGTGTTGCACTGTCACCTGAATTTGAGAGTTCTATCAGCTTTTTGTGATGTTGTTCTAATTGTTCTTCCAACTCCATAATCTTGTTTTCAAGTTTTTCAACCTCTTTTTTCAGAGGTGAGGTTAATTTATTTCTTTCTCTTACAAGTTCTGCTCTTAGTTTCTTGTTCTCTTTTGTATTTGATTTTGGAGTTGTTTTTACTTTTTGTTCATCTTCTTCATCTTCCCAGCCAATCTTTTGTAAAAACTCATCATATCCACCATCAAAATACTCAGCAGTATTTTTAGTAAATATTATTAGTCTTTTACAAACTCTTCTTAGTAATTCCTCAGAGTGGGTTACGATGATAACTGAGCCTTGAAAATTTTGTATAGCTTTTGTCAGTGCTTCGATAGAGTCCATATCTAGGTGGTTTGTAGGCTCATCTAAAAGTAGTAGGTTTACCTCTCTTGCGAGTATTTGCCCAAGCATTACACGGCTTTTTTCTCCACCTGAAAGTAGAGAAATGGCTTTTTTGGCATTTTCACCACTAAACATCATCCCTCCACAAATAGCTCTTATACCAGCTTCACTCATAGTTGGATTTGCTGTATAAATTTCATCCATTATGGAGTTTTTTGGGTTTAGGTGGTCTATATTTGTTTGCCCAAAGTGTGCGAAAGATATGCTTGTGTGAAAATTAACCTCCCCACTAAGCTGTTTTAACTCACCTGCTATGGTATTTAAAAGTGTTGATTTACCTTTGCCATTTTTACCAATAATCCCCAAGCATTCACCTTTTGCAAGTGTAAATGAGATGTTTTGAAATAAAAGATGCTCTTTTGTGTATCCAAAAGTTAGATTTTTAACATCAAGTAAAACTTTGGCAGGGGTGTCTTTAAAATTAAAGTTAAATTCTAAATTATTATCAAAGCTTAAATCATCAAGTAATTCCATCTTTTGAAGTTGTTTTACTTTTGATTGGGCAAGTGCAGCAGTTGAAGCACGAGCCTTGTTTTTGGCGATAAAATCTTCAAGCTCTTTTACTTTTTTATCTTGGGAGATTTTTTGTTTTTCATAAAGTTCATCATCTGCTTTTAGTTGTTTATAAAATTTGTGTGTATCTCCTGCTATAAGTTTGACAGATTTTCGCACTATTCCCATGGTATGAGTTGTTACGCTGTCCATAAACTCTCTGTTGTGGGTGATTAAAATCACTTCACCTTCAAATGCTCTTAAAAAAGATTTTAGCCATCTAAGTGAGACAATATCAAGGTAGTTGGTAGGTTCATCTAATAGGAGTAGATTTGGCTCAGTTACCAAAAGTTTGGCAAGGTTTATCCTAATCTGATAGCCACCAGAAAATGATAGTGGATTTTTATCCAGATCTTCTTGATTAAACCCAAGTCCAAACAAAATTTTCTCAACTTTGTAAACATCATATTGCATCTCATCTGTTAGTGCTAGAGAAGCTTCCTTTTTAAGTGTTTGCTCACTAAAAGACAGGTGTTGTTCTAGTGTACCTATTTTGTAGTTTTTAGGGATGACTACTTCCCCACTATCAGCACTTTCCTGTCCTAATATAATTTTAAAAAGGGTAGATTTACCACTACCATTTCTTCCTACTAAACCAACACGGTTTCCTGAGTTTAGTTTAAAATTAAGGTTGTTAAAAAGCTCTTGTGTTGCATAATTTTTTGAGATATTTGTTAGTTGAATCATAAGTATAATTGTATCTTAATTTTTTTATTTTTGTGCTATAATTATTGTATAAAAAAAAAGGAGGGCGTTATGCAAGTCTCTAGTTATACATTTCAGTCACCTTATCCTAATCAGGTACAGATAGGAAGACCAAATGTCAGTTCAGAATCTGATAAATCTTCAACTACTTCTGGGTTTGATACTTCTTCTACAGATAGAACTCTTCAGAGTGCAAAGAGTTTTGAAGCATCTCAAATTAAAGAGGTTACTCCAGAGGTTGAGTCCAAACAGGTTTTAGATACATACGCTTAATTTTTTATATTTTGCAGTATCCAATCCCAGTGACCATAGCCACTCTCAGCATTTATATGTCCTGCGTTTTCTAAAATCTTTATATCGGCGTTGATTGATTTTTGAATTTTTTTTGCTTCATCTATAGTTATATAAGGGTCGTCTTTAGAGACTATAACTGTGGACTTTTTGGCATGTGGGTTTGTCGGCATATGTAGAGGGAAGAAAGTTTTTAACTCATCTATCTCACATTTTAAACTTGGTGGAGCCACAAGATAAAGTTTTTCAACTGTTTTTAAATTATTATCGTTACAAAGATGAAACCAGAGTGTATTTGCTAAAGAGTGACAAATAACTATATCAGGTTTAAATTCAGCTAACTCTTTTGTTAGCTCTTTTTTCCATATTTCAAACTCGGGGAAATCAAAGTTTGAAAACTTTAAGAAACTAACTTTGCCATAATCTTTTGCTAATTCCCCAGCTAACCAACTTTGCCAATGTGGAAAATCACTTCCACCCCAACCATGTAAAAGTAAAACTCTTTTATCCATTATTCAACCATAGTTTTTAAATTTTTAACTGTATATAATTTTAAATTTTCATTTTTTAAAGATTTTAATTCGTTAGAGAAACCTTTTTTAGAAAATATTACGAATATATCGGCTTTAATATCTAGTTTTTGAGCTATTTGTTGGAGTTTTGTAAGTTCACTCTTTTTGATTTTTGAGTTTATGTATTTTGTTGAGCCAATTATGGTTTTTTTATCTTTTGTTTTTGCATAGATGTCTAACTCGTTTTCATCATCCCAGTAACTACTGCATTGTAACAGCCCTTTGCTTTTTAGTGAAAGTTTTAAAAATTCATGGCTTAGTTGTGTAAATATTAGGTTGATAAACTCACTTTGGCGATTTGTAAATCTTTCTTTAACTTCTGTAAAGTTTCCTTCTTTTATCCCTTTGAACAGAGGGGAGATAAAGGCAAACCAAAATCTTAAAAATGGTGAGGAAAAGTAAAGTTTGTCAGAAGATTTGTTTGACTTTTTAAGTTTGATAATACCAATTTCACACAATTCTTCAACTGCTTTATCTCCAACTTCTTGTGAGATATTTGCTCTTTTATAAGCTGTGTGAGTTTTGCCATCACCCAGAGCTATACCAGTTAGTATGGAATGATAAAGTGGCATTCCCCCTGTAAGTTGAGTTATGTCATTTCTTATATACCTATAATCTTCTAAGATGAGTTTTTCTATTAGTTCAAAAGCAGGTTTTGAGGTGTCGATCTCCCCCCACTCAACTCCACCAAAAATAGCAAATTTTTCAATAGCATCTTGCATGTTTTTTGGGTTGTGTGCTTTATAAAAAGAGCGAAATTGCTCAAGTGTTGTTTGTTTGTTTAAAATGATGATAGATCCTTAATTTTCTTCTTCATAGATTACTGCAGTATTAGCTAGTAAATCGTGTAATGCTCTTTTGTTTTTTTTAAATCCTACCATTAAAAAGCCAATACAAAATATCAGTGTCGATGGTATATAACCTAAAGAGCGGGTTATAGCCTGTTTATTGTCAATATCATTAAATGTTTTTGCATCAACTACTTTGATATGAACAAACTTTTTTCCAGGAGTAGCACCTCGCCATTTATCCCAAAAGATTACAGTAACAACTAAAACAGAGATTTCAAAAATGAGTTCCCAAGTAAAAGATGTTTGTGGTTGATGATCCATGGCATGTGGATTTGCTGCCATTGCCATTTGGATATTTTGTTGATATTGAGCAAAATCAAACCACTCTCCACCACTTAAAAAGTAGATAAAAATCCCAACAGGAAGTGCGAGAAAAATGGTATCTAAAAAAGAAGCGATAAACCGAATCCAAAATCCAGCATATTTTATTTCATGGTTGTTTTTTTGCATCTATTCTGCCTCTTTCAAGAGGCAAACTTTAGTCGTCTCGGACTAAACATGGTAATTAGGAGCTTCCTGTGTTATGATTACATCATGAACATGACTCTCTTTGAGTCCTGCTGATGTGATTTCAACAAACTCAGATTTGTCCCAAAAAGATTCTATATTTTTGCTTCCACAATAACCCATAGAACTTCTAAGACCACCCATCATCTGATGAACAATTCCTGCTATACTTCCACGAAATGGAACACGACCCTCTATCCCTTCAGGTACGAGTTTATCTGCTGCTGTTCCCTCTTGAAAATATCTGTCATTACTACCTTTTTGCATAGCACCGATACTTCCCATACCTCGGTATGATTTGTATTGTCTTCCTTGAAACATTATAGTCTCACCTGGAGATTCTTCAGTTCCAGCTAAAAGACTTCCAGCCATTACACAACTAGCTCCAACTGCTAAAGCTTTTGCAATATCTCCAGAATATTTTATCCCACCATCTGCGATAACAGGTATTCCATGAGGTCTTGCCGCTTCAGCACACTCATCAATAGCGCTGATTTGTGGAACACCAACACCTGCAACTATACGAGTTGTACAAATACTCCCCGGTCCAATTCCAACTTTTACACCATCCACACCAACTTCTATAAGTGATAAAACAGCTTCTTTTGTTGCGATATTTCCAGCTATAATTTCAACTTCTAGTGTTTCTTTGATTTTTTTAACAGTATCTAAAATACCTTTTGAATGACCATGGGCAGAGTCTAAAACTAAAACATCACAACCAGCATCTACTAAAGCTTTTGCACGGTCATATTGACCAACACCGATAGCTCCACCAACTACTAAGCGACCAAAAGCATCTTTGTTTGAATTTGGGTATTCAATGCGTTTTTTAATATCTTTTATAGTAATAAGACCTTTTAAAAACCCATCTTCATCTATGATAGGAAGTTTTTCTATTTTATTTTTGTGCATAATATCTGCTGCATCATCAAGAGAGATCCCTTTTGTAGCAGTAATAAGAGGCATTATAGTCATAACTTCACTTGCTAACTTTTTCATATCTTTTTCAAATCTCATATCACGGTTTGTAAGGATTCCTAGAAGTTTATTGTGACCATCAACCACAGGAACACCAGAGATTTTATATTCACTCATGAGTTTTTCAGCATCTGCTAAAGTTGCATCAGGATGAACATATATTGGGTCTATAATGATTCCACTTTCACTTTTTTTAACTTTTTTGATTTGTTTACATTGAGTTTCTATATCCATATTTTTATGGATAATCCCTATACCACCCAGTCTAGCCATAGCGATAGCTGCACGGTATTCTGTTACTGTGTCCATAGCAGCTGAAACCATAGGGATTTTTAGGCTTATATTTTTTGTTAGTTTTGTCTCAAGAGAAACCTCTTTTGGTAATACTTCAGAATATTGTGGTACTAAAAGTACATCTTCAAATGTTAATGCTCGTTTACGAATTCTCATGGTTATCCTTTTTGGTTTAGTTTTGCAGCTTCTATTTCGCTTAGATATTGTTTCATACCATCATATATTTTTGATAAATCTTTGGTGTCATTTTCAACTTTTGAAAATAAAAATAGACCTAAAGAGTGCCAGATAGAGATACCATCTGCTAGGTTTAAATCATCTCTGTCAAGTTGTTTCATAATATTATTCATAACTTCATTGTGTGTTTTTTCGGTCATTTTTATCCTTTGTAGTTTATGGTTTTTTCTAAGCTTAATGCACCATCAAAAAGAGTTTGTTCATCATAAGCTTTTGCTATGAGTTGAAGTCCCACAGGCATACCATCTGTATTTTTTGTAATTGGTAATGAGATGGCAGGAAGACCTGCAAGGTTTACGCTGATAGTGTAAATATCACTTAGGTACATATCCATAGGGTTTTTAAGTTCTCCAAATTTTGGTGCAACAGTTGGTGCAACTGGGGAGAGTATCAAATCCACATTTTCAAAGATTTTTGCATATTCATCTTTTATGATATGGCGTGTTTTTTGTGCTTTTACATAGTAAGCTTCATAGTATCCACTACTTAGTACAAAGTTACCAAGTAAGATACGGCGTTTTACTTCATCCCCAAAACCCTCACTTCTTGTTTTTATAAAAGTTTCTTCTAGGTTTTTACCCTCAACTCTATTTCCATATCTGATACCATCATATCTAGCGAGGTTTGTAGTAGCTTCTGCTGTTGCAGTTATGTAGTATGCTGAGATGTCGTATTTTGCGTCCATAAGGTCACATTCAATCACTTCATGCCCTGCATCTTTTAGTGCTTGTGTTGCTTTTTCATAAGCATCTTTTACATCATCACTGGCATCTTTTACATACTGTGGTAAAACTGCTATGCGAAGTTTTTTTTCAGGGTTTAGGTTTGGTGTGACTTTATCATCCATCTTTGCATTTGTTGAGTCTTTGTCATCACTTCCACTTATGATGTCATAAAGTATCGCTGCATCTTCTACATTTTGTGTAAGTGGTCCAATCTGATCAAGACTTGAAGCGTAAGCACCTAGACCATAACGGCTAACTCTTCCATAAGTTGGTTTCATCCCAACTATCCCACAATAAGAAGCAGGTTGACGGATACTTCCACCAGTATCACTTCCTAAAGCTGCGATAGCAAGACCAGCACCAACAGCAGCAGCACTTCCACCACTACTTCCACCTGGAACTCTGTCTTTGGCATGTGGGTTTTGAGTTTTGCCGTAAAAACTTGATTCTGTTGTACTTCCCATTGCAAATTCATCCATATTACATCTGCCAAATGGGCTAAGTCCAGCTTCACTCATCTTTTCTATAACAGTAGCATTGTATGGAGCTATATAGCCTTGAAGTATATTTGAAGCTGAAGTTACAGACCAGTTTTTTACTTGGATATTATCTTTTATGGCAATAGGTACACCATCACCAATATTATTTACATCTATGTAAGCGTTAAGGTCTTTGTTTGCTTCTATTTTAGTTTTTAAATCTTCTTTAAATTTGTTTAATTCTTCTTTGTTGAGTTTAAGAGCTTCTTTTAATGTAATCATTAAACTTCCTTTTTAAATTTTTTCACTGCAACTATTCCAACCCCTACAAGTACAAATATTGCACCTATAGTTTCTATGATAAAGCTCATTTCTACGGGTTGTGAGAAGTTAGGCATCCACTACCTCTGTACATCTTTGGCATGTGGAGTCTTCTTTTTGGGCTTGATATTTCCAACATCTTGGGCATTTATGAGCAGTTGCTTTTGAGATAACAAAAGTATCTTCATCAACTTTAAATTTACCTAAAATCTCCTCATCTGGTTTGTCTTCAAATACGCCTGAAACTACGAACCAATCCTCTGCATCTGTTGAGTCTAAATCAAGAACAACTTTTGATTCTGTATGAAGTACCAATTCTAAGGTATTTTTGATAATTTTTTCTTTTTTAAGTGTATCAACAACACTTCCAAAACCTTCTCTTGCTTTTACCATATAATCAGCATCAAAATCTGACTCACCAGCATCTATCTCTTGATAAGTTAAATCAAAAATAGATTCAGCATCACCTTTGATAATAGTAGGAGCATTATCTATAATCTCATCTGCTGTGTAGGTAAGGATAGGAGCAACCAAAAGAAGCATAGATTTTGTTATCATTGCCATAGCACTTTGACTTGCCATCCTTCTTGGGCTGTTTTTTGCATTACAGTAAAGTGAATCTTTTGTCATATCTATATACATTCCACTAAGCTCATTTACGATAAAGTTGTTAAGTTTACTCATACCGTTTACGAAATTGTATTCACCAAAATCTTTGTGAACTTCATTTAAAACTTTTTTAGCAATATTTAATATCCATTTATCAAGCTCACCCATCTTATTGTACGGTGTTAAACTCTCTAAGTCGTTGATATTAGCTAACATAATTCTAAAAGTATTTCTTAGTTTACGGTAATTTTCACTTGTTTGTCTTAAAATTCCTTGAGAGATTTTTAAATCTCCTTGATAATCACTTGAAGCTACCCAAAGACGAAGTATTTCACTTCCATACTCTTTTAAAACTTTTTCAGGTGCGATAACATTGCCTTTTGATTTAGACATCTTCTCGCCTTTTTCATCAACCGTGAAACCGTGAGTTACAACACCTTTATATGGTGCTTTATGCTCAATTGCACAACTTAAAAATAAAGATGACTGAAACCAACCACGATGTTGGTCACTTCCCTCTACATAAAGATCTGCTTGATATTTTCCTGCATCATAGTTTCTTGATTTTAAAACACTATTCCAAGTTGAGCCAGAGTCAAACCAAACATCTAAAATGTCAGTTACTTTTTCCAGCTCTTCAGGTTTGTAACCACTACCAGGGTAGAGAAGCTGTGCTATATCCATAGAGTACCAAGTATCACTTCCCTGCATCTCAAATATCATAGCTGTAAAGTTTAAAACTTTTTCATCAAGTAAAACCTCACCTGTTTCTTTAACTCTAAAAAATGCGATAGGCACACCCCAATCTCTTTGACGGCTAATACACCAGTCAGGGCGATTTTCAACCATAGAAGTAAGTCTTTTTCTTCCACTCTCAGGTACGAAAAGAGTTTTTTCAACTTCACTTAGTGCTATATCTCTTAAAGTATTTTCTTCCCCTTTAGGTTTTTCATCTACTGAGATAAACCACTGTTTTGTAGCTCTAAAGATGAGTGGAGTGTGACTTCTCCAGCAGTGTGGGTATGAGTGTGTAAATTTATTTTCATAAAGTAGTGCATCACCTAAAAGTTTTAAAATATCATCGTTACATTTAAAGATAAGTTTACCGACAAACTCTTCTGGGTTTGGTAGAAGTTTATCTCTAACTACTGTTTGATCATAACAACCAGTTTCATCAACAGGCATAACAACTTCTAAATCATATTTTAGTCCTACACGGTAGTCATCTTCCCCATGTCCCGGTGCTGTGTGAACACAACCAGTACCACTGTCCATTAAAACATGATCGCCTAAAACAACTTTTGATTCTCTAGCATTTAAAGGGTTTATTGCTACTTGATTTTCAAAGATTGTTGAATCGAACTCTTTGGAAATTTCACCTTTGATTACACCAAGTTCAAGCAAAGATTCATAAAGTGCTTTTGCAACAATGTAACCATCAGTTGTAAGAACATATTTTTCTTCAGGATTTAGAGATATACCTGTATTTGCAGGGAGTGTCCAAGGTGTTGTTGTCCAGATAACCAAAGCACCTTTATCTATACCAGCTTTTGATTTTGCTTCATCGCTTAACTCAAATGCTACATATATAGAGTGTGATTCTTTATCTTCATATTCAACCTCTGCTTCAGCAAGAGCAGTTCTCTCAGCCCATGACCAGTAAACAGGTTTGCTTCTCTCAATCAAAAGACCTTTTTTTGCAACAGAACATAAAGTACGGTAGATATTTGCTTCAAATTTATAATCCATAGTTACATAAGGGTTTTTCCAATCAGCTAAAATACCTAGTTGTTTAAACTCATCTCTTTGAATATTTACAAATTTTGCAGCATGAGTTCGACAAAGTTCTCTGATTTTTGCAACTTCTAGTTGTTCTTTTTTCTTTTTGCCACCAAGTTTTTTCTCAACTTGTTGTTCAATTGGAAGACCGTGACAGTCCCAACCTGGAGTAAAGCGAACAGATTTTCCATTAAAATAGTTATGTTTAACTATAATATCTTTTAAAACTTTGTTTAGTGCATGACCTATATGGATATGTCCGTTTGCGTAAGGAGGTCCGTCGTGCAGGGTAAAGCTAGGTGCATCTTTGCGGTTTGCTTTCATTTTTTCATAGATGTTTTGCTCATCCCACATGCCATATCGTTTTGGTTCGTTGTTGATTAGATTGCCTCTCATGGCAAAATTTGTAGTTGGTAAAAGTAATGTGTCTTTGTAGTCCATTTGTTCCTCAGAGTGTATAAAAAGTTTTGCATTATATCTTTTATGTGTTTAAAAACTCATAAATAGTGTTATAATAAGGGAACTATTTTTTTGTTAAAAAGGTTTAAATATCATGAAACTACATCTTTTATTTATTGGTAATAAATTTCTATATAACATCCCATTGAAAGAATATATTATTAGAAAAATTGAGCAAAATTGTGATTTTATTAGTAATGTTACATATTTCAAAGAGAGTGATAATTCACTTTTTTTATATTTAGAAGAGTTGTTAAACTCAACAACTAAACTTATAATTATTACAACAAAACAAAATTTTTCCACCATTGGCAAACTTATCTCAACAGTCACAAGTGATAACCAGATAGTAAAAGACAATATGCTCATACCATCAAAATGTTCTATATTTCAAGATAAAAGTTATCTTCTTGAGTATAAGGATGCTATCACTAATGTGATTTGTATGGATGAGATGCAGGAGATGCCAGAACTTTTGTTAAGTTCGCAAAACTCAAATGCTGCTATCCACATCTTTGAGGAAACAAAAGATAATACATATGCACTTTTAAACCCTATCGCTCAAACTTATGATATTCATATAGATATAGTTGAGATAATATCTGGATGGATGAGGATAGATATAAGGAGTAAAAAATATGGAGATATTTCTAAGTTTATAAAATCTGCTAAATATTTATTGCCAAAGAAATTGATTTTGGCTTCAAATATTGCTGCTTATATTATAGAGAAACTTTCTAATGAACAAAAGAAGATTACATTTGCAGAGAGTTGTAGTGGTGGTTTGCTTAGTTACTATTTTACTTCACAAAATGGTGCTTCTAAGATTTTAGATGGTTCTTTGGTTACTTATTCTAACTCTTTAAAAGAAAATTGGCTTGCAGTGGAACATAGCACACTTGAGAAAGAGGGCGCAGTTAGTTATGGTGTTGTTAAAGAGATGAGCGAGGGTGCATTAAATGTCAGCGAGGCTGATTATTCTATATCTATTAGTGGAATTGCAGGTGATAGTGGAGGGACTGATGAAAAACCAGTTGGTACTGTGTATGTTGGTGTTAGAAGTAAAACAATACATAAAGAGGAACATCTAAAACTTCAAGGTGATAGAAATTATGTACAACATCAAAGCATACTTTTTGCCGTAAAAATGCTTCTTTTACTAGATAAAGAGATGTTTTTTTAAATTTAAGTGAAAATATCTTGACAAATAAAACCTATTTGCCTATAATTTCGACCTCTTAAAGATTAAGAGGCAAATGTCTTGTTAGCTCAGCTGGTAGAGCACGTCACTTTTAATGATGTGGCCGATGGTTCGAATCCATCACAGGACACCATTTTTTATTACGGTTGCGGTGGTAGTTCAGTTGGTTAGAATACCTGCCTGTCACGCAGGGGGTCGCGAGTTCGAATCTCGTCCACCGCGCCATTTTATAGATTGTTTTAGATGGGCGTTTAGCTCAGTTGGTAGAGCGCTACCCTTACAAGGTAGATGTCACTGGTTCGAGTCCAGTAATGCCCACCATCTTTGATTATTTGCACCGAAGCTTTCAGCCCACATGCTTTAGTATGTTTCGCTAAAACCTTAGGCACAACTAATTCAAAAATCAGATCCTGTTAGTACGGGCGCTTAGCTCAGTTGGTAGAGCGCTACCCTTACAAGGTAGATGTCACTGGTTCGAGTCCAGTAGTGCCCACCATTTTTGATTATTTGCACTCAAAATTTCAGCTCACATAGTTTTACTATGCTTCGCTAAAATTTTTAGCACAACTAATTCAAAAAACAAATTATAAACCTTTTGTTTATGAAAGAAAGTGACCCTTTCGTCTAGTGGCCAAGGACACTATCACTTCATGGTAGTAACAGAGGTTCAAATCCTTTAGGGGTCGCCAAATTTGGTGCTTATTTTATATGCGCGGTGGTAGTTCAGTTGGTTAGAATACCTGCCTGTCACGCAGGGGGTCGCGAGTTCGAATCTCGTCCACCGCGCCACTTTCCCAACACACTTTTTTCATTTAATTTTTTTTCATTATTTTATAAGAAGCTTTTAGTTCCTCTATCATCATACATATCTGTAAATCTAAAAGCAATTAGATTTTGCATTATAGCAAATAAAATAATAAAGTTTATAAAACTACTGCCCCCATAACTAAACATGGGTAAAGGAACTCCAACCACTGGAGCATAGCCGATTGTCATGGAAATATTTACTCCCATATAGATAAATATCATAAAAGAGATAGCTACTGTTACAACTTTTATGTAGTAGTCTGTGTTAAATATGGCTAGACTTAATAGATGTAAAATCAACATTATGTAAACTAAAATAATTGCTAATGCACCTAAGAAGCCAGTTCTCTCAACTAAAAAAGCAAATATAAAATCACTTGTAGCAATTGGTAAAAATCGCATCTGTGTTTGTGTTGCTTCATCTTTTGCTTTTCCGGTAAGACCTCCTGAACCTATGGCTATAATAGATTGTTGCACATGGTATGATGGTTTTTCACTTAGAAAGTCTGTTATCCTTGTTTTTTGATAATCGTGTAGTAAAAATTTATATGCTATAGGTAAAAAAAGTGAAATAACTACTAAAATACTAGCCCATATTTTCCAATGAACACCTATAAAAAAGAGGATACTGTAACCTATAAGCAAGAGAACAACAGCAGTTCCTAAATCTGGTTCTGTAGCTATGAGTATAAAAGGCAGAAGTATATAAAAACTCAGTTTTGCAAAATCTTTGATTTTGTATCCATAAAGTGGTGGTGGGTTCTTGTATATTTGATAAGCCAACATAAGTATAAGTGCTGGTTTTACGAACTCTGATGGCTGTATGGTTGCATTTATAAGTGGTATGTTTATCCATCTTTGAGCGCCAAGTCTTGCATGTCCAAAAAACTCAACTGCTAAAAGTAGGATGATGTTGCCCCAATAAATAAGTGGGATTAACCAACTCATTCTTCGTATAGGAAGTAAAAATATAAATAAAAATGTTAAAAATGCAACACCAATATAAGCAGTTTGTTTCTGAGCAAGTGCTGGGATAACTTCAGCGATGAGCCAATGTGAAGTAATTATCAGAGGGATAATTAAAATAATGGAAAAAAAATCAAATTGTGCTAAAATACGCTTATCAAATCTCCACAAATAAATAACTCCCAGATTTTATTGAAATTGTATCACAAAAATAGGTGAGTAAAAAAACAAAGGGTATAAATGGATGAAGTAAAAAACTATATTTGTCAAAAAGTAGAGAGGCTAGATACCTTTTTGGCAACTCAGATTGGGCAAACTCGCTCTCAAATCGCACATTTGATAAAACAAAATTGTGTAAGAGTTGAGGGTAAAAAAGTTGCTCGGGCTGGTATGAAACTAAAAGTTAATCAAAAGATAAAAGTTGAGTTCCCACATGCCAAGAAAGAGGAAGCATTAGAAGTTAATTTTGATGTGGAGATACTTTATGAAGATGATGATGTTTTAGTTATAAATAAACCAAGTGGTGTAACAGTTCATCCAGCTCCAAGTGTAAAAGAAGCTACTTTGGTTGATTGGCTTAAACATAAAGGGATAAGACTCTCAACAATAAGTGGAGAGGAACGACATGGGATAGTTCACAGGTTGGATAAAGGGACAAGTGGAACTATGGTTGTTGCTAAAAATAATGAATCACATGAATTTTTATCAAAACAGCTTCAAGATAAAAGTATGGGTAGATACTATCTTGCAGTATTAACGCCACCGTTAAAAGATGATATAACAACGATAGAATCAAATATTGGAAGAAGTTCCCATAATAGATTGAAGATGGCATGTGGGTTGGAACATGGAAAATATGCAAAAACTATGTTTAAAGTTTTAGCTTTGTCAAATGATGAAAAAAACCAGTTTGTAGCGTGTAAACTTTTTACAGGTAGAACACATCAAATCCGTGTTCATTTAGAAAGTTTAAATCGTCATATAATTGGTGATCATATCTACGCGATAAGTCCAAAAGTAGAGAAATCGGAACGAATTTTGCTACACGCATATATGATATACTTTATTCATCCTCGTACAAAAGAGAAGGTTTCTTTTGTAGCTTCTTTGGATGAGGTGATGAAAAATTTTATAGATAATAAATTTAACAAGGAGACCATAGATGAAGTTATGGACACTAACTACATTATGCACAGTTTCACTACTGATACTTAGTGGTTGTACACAAACAACACCAACACCAAAAAAAGAGGTTCAGATTGACACAACTTTGCCTGTTGTAGAACTGACAAAAAATGGTGTGTTTGCAGATATGAATGCTATTGCTTTTGAATGGAAAAATATTGCTGATCCAAGAGTAAAAGGTATATATATTTACAAAAAGAGTGAAGATAAACAAAAAGCAGATAAAAGTGATAATAAAGAAAAATATTATGATACGGTTGAGGGTCGCTTTGCAACACATTATTTAGATAAAAAGATAGTTCCAAACACTAGGTATAGTTATTATTTTAAAACTTTTAGTGATAAAGCTCAATCACAAAACAGTAAGATTGTTAGAGTAAATTCATTGCCCGTTTTACAGTCGGTTTCTTGGATACACTCTATTGAAGGTATGCCAAGAACTGCAAAAATCATCTGGAGACCACATATAAATCAAAAGGTAAAAGCTTATATTGTTGAGAGAAAAACACTTGATGATGATGAATGGCAAAAAATAGCGACTGTTGATGGAAGGCTTAATGCTGAGTATATTGACAAAGATTTAAAAGATAATTTTGTTTATAAGTATAGAATTCGTGTAGTAACTTTTGATAATATAGTATCAACTCCAAGTGAAATTGTTAAAGTTATAACAAAAGCATTACCAAAACCAATAACAGGGATAGTTGCAACCAATAATATGGCAAAGAAAATCCAGATAACTTGGGACAAAGTTACAGATAAAGATTTTTCAAGGTATTATGTTTATAGATCTGATGAACTAGACGGTTCTTATGAACTTGTGGCTAAACTTTATAACAATATATTTACTGATGAAATTACTGAAGATGGTAAGAGCTATTTTTATAGAGTTAGCAGTGTTGATAAAGACGGTTTAGAGAGTGAACATGAGAAGTTTAGTATCCAAGGGATGACATTACCTAAGCCAAATGCACCAGCTATTGTTGAAGCTAAACTTATTGGTAACAGAGTTGAAATATCTTGGAGTAAAGTAGATCCAAGAACAAAAACTTATATAGTTGTAAAAAAATCTAAAAAAGGTTGGTTTGATACGATTACAAAAGAGATAGAAGGTATCTCTCATACAAGTTATGTAGATTCTGAGATAGAACCAAATACAACATATTTGTATAAAGTTTATGCTGTTGATGAAAATGGGATAAAATCTAAACCAAGTATGGAAATTAAAATTGTAACAAAAGAGATGGCACAGTTAAAAAACCCTTCAACTACACAAAAAAATGAAGAGGTAGCAGCCCCAATAATAGATGATAGCTCAAATAATACAAATGAAACTATCATCCCCACACAAGATTTTAATTAAAACGAGGAATAATGCCACATTTACATATAGAAGAATTTAAAGAGATAAATTTTCCTAAAACTCAGGATGGAGTTAGGTTTGATTTTATTGCCAAAAATGCAAATCATGATGATGAGCAGCTTATCTCTGTAACTGTTGAGGATGATAAGTTTTTTTTGGTTGTTAAAAAAGAGGATTCAAAAAGTTTGTTGAAGTCAGATAAGCTGACTAGACCTGCTTCTATATATAATGTTCATAAGGCATTACTCTCTTATGCAAAAGTTGCTAATTTAAATGTTATAGCTTCAAATGTGCCAGATACACAAAAAAATATACATCTTAAAGAAGTGACAGCTCTAAAAGATATAAATTTCTTTGCATCAAGTTTTCCACATGCCAAGAGTGTTCGTATAGAAGTTGGATTTGGTTCGGGAAGACATCTGCTTCATCAAGCTTCACAAAATAGAGATGTTTTATTTATAGGTTTAGAGATTCATAGACCATCTATTGAACAGGTTTTAAAGCAGATAAATATTCAAGAATTAGATAATTTATTAGTTTTAGACTATGATGCAAGACTTTTTATGGAGCTTGTTCCATCAAATATAGTAGATAAAATATATGTTCATTTTCCAGTTCCTTGGGATAAAAAACCACATAGACGCGTTATCTCAACAAGTTTTATAGAAGAAGCAAGAAGAGTTCTTTGTGTTGATGGAAGGTTGGAACTTAGAACAGATAGTGAAAAATACTATGCTTACTCTTATGAGACTTTTATAGCATTTAATAAAACCACTCTACATATAAATAAAAATAAAGATATAGAAGTTAGTTCCAAGTATGAAGATAGATGGAAAAAGATGCAAAAAAACATTTATGATGTTACGATGATAAATGATGAAAAATCACCAGAACTTGTTTTAGAGGGTAGCTTTGAATTTTCAGATGTTACTTTATCTCAAGATGAAATTTTAAAACTTCATGGAGTAACTAAAAAATTTGATGGTGGGTTTATCCATTTTGAGAGGATTTATACTCTTGAAAATGGGGTGATGATTCGTTTGTCTATGGGTAGTTTTGATAGACCTGAACATCTGTTTTTGCTCATAGAAAATAATAAAGCATCATATTATAAAATACCACCTTTAAAATCAAAAAGTAATCTTAAAGCACATAAACATTTAAATGGGATTTTTTATGGATAAAGTAATAATTGCTAGAGATATATCTTTGTCATATTCAAGTAGTGAAACTATTATAAATCAGGCAAGTTTTACTATAAATTCTGGTAGTTTTGTTTTTATAACAGGGGCTAGTGGTAGTGGTAAATCAACTCTTTTAAAATCATTGTATGGTGCTTTAAAACCAAAGCAGGGTAGTTTAATTGTTGGAGGGGTTGAGTTAAAAAAAGTTTCAAATTCTAAGCTTAATTTTTTAAGAAGACATATAGGGATAGTTTTTCAAGACTATAAACTTGTAAAAGAGTGGAATATTGAAAAAAATATAATGCTACCTCTTATTATAAATGGATATGAAAAAGGTGTAACTCAAAATCAAGTTGAAATTTTATTAAAACATGTAAGACTTAAACATCAGTCTGGTAAATATCCACAAGAACTTAGTGGTGGGGAACAGCAGAGGGTTGCTATGGCTAGAGCGCTTGCACATAACCCCATTCTGATTTTAGCAGATGAGCCAACAGGAAATCTTGATGATTATTCATCTGAATTGATTTGGAAGCTTTTAGAAGGTGCAAACGAACAGTTAAATACCACCGTTATAGTTGTAACACACCATATTCCTCAGAGTATGAATGTTGATTATAAGCATTTTCATATAGAATATGGGAGTATAAATGAAGTCAATTAGAAATCATCTATCACTTGTAATAGCACTTTTAAGTATATTGTTTTCCATACAAATATTTACGATTGTTGATAGATCGATAGAATCTTATAAAGCAAAATTAGCAAATAATTACTCAGTTATTGTGGTGAGTCAAAGAAAAATGTCAAATGATGTTATACTAAATATAAACAAGATGATTTTAAATTCTAATGAGCTAAGTCCAGATGCAGTGATTAAAAGATTAGATAAGAATATGGATGAAAAAAATATACAGCTTCTTAAATTAACACTACCTAGATTTTATAAATTAAATTTAAAATACTATCCAACACCAAAAGAGATAAAAAAATTAACTTCTGATTTGTTAGCAAATAAAAATATAACTAAAGTTGAAGATTATTCACATACACATGATACCACTTATAAATTATTGCTTTTGTTTAAGCGAGTAGTGTTTGTTTTTTCTGTATCTATCTTTATAGTAACAACACTTTTGATTTTTAAAGAGTTGAGAATTTGGCAATTTAAACATAGTGAGCGGATGAGTATTATGGGGCTTTTTGGAGCGCCTGTTTGGCTTCGTTCTGCAGTTTTGTTTAGACTTTCCATAGTTGATGCACTTATAGCTAGTGCTTTGGCTTTTGGATTGTTTACATATCTGGCGTCAAGTCGGTTTATCTTGGAACAGTTTAAAAATATAGGTATAAATGTAGTTGTTTTTGATCCTGTTAATGACTTTTTGATACTTTTAGGGATAGCTGTAAGTTTATCTGTCTTGTTAGCTTCTATGATTGTTTTAGGTCATAAAGAAGAGATTTAATGCGTATTTTTTTATGTTTTATATTTGTTTTTAGTTTATTAGATGCAAAAAAAGATAATATTGATGTTCAAATAAAAAATACAAACACAAGAATACACTCTTTTAGTCAAACATATAGTTCAATTAACAAAAAAATGGCACAGAATGCGAGGGCTATTTTAAAACAAAAAGAGGCTATCTTAAAACAACAAAAATATTTACGACAACTCCAAGAAGAACTTGGTGAAAAAGAATTGATATATAAAGAAAATACTACCCAATTAGCTTTACTAAAACAAAAACAAAAAACATTAGCTGAGATTCAGGATAAGATTGAACAAAAACTTGTTTTTGAAATAGCACAGAGTGTATCACTATCGGTTATTTTAAAAGAGGAATATGTGGTTAATGCAGAATCTCTTATAGAGTTTGAAGTTCTTCAAAATATGCTTAAAACATCAAAACAAAAAGCAAATAAATTAAATCAAGAATTTTATAGAAATTCAAAATATATAGATAAATTAAATATTGATGCAAGTATATTGGAAGTTTCTATAGCAAATATAGATACAAAAAGAAAAAATCTAATTAAAACACAAAAAGCAAACAAAAAAGCTTTAAAAGCTTTAAAAAAATCAAAAGCATCATATAAAAAAGAGTTAAAAAAGATTTTAAAAAAGCAAGATATGCTTAAAAAAACATTGGCAAAATTAAATATTATAAAGATAGATGCAATACGAAGAGCAAGAGAGGAAAAAGCAAGAAGAGAAGCTTTTGCTTCAAAAAAGCATATGCCTAAAGTTAAAAGGCATGGTAGTAGTTATCAGGTTGTAAAAACAAAAAAATATAGAGGTCCAAAAACTATCGCACCACTTAAATCATACACTATAACTAAAAAGTACGGAACATATACAGATCCTATCTATGGTATAAAAATTTTCAATGAATCAATCTCTTTGAAACCAAAAAAATCAAATGCCAAAGTTAGAACTGTTTTCAATGGAAGAATCATATATGCTGATAAAACAGCAGTGTTAGACAACATAGTGATTATTGAACATAAAAATGGAGTTCATACAATTTATGCTAATCTCTCTCAAATATCTCCAAATGTTAAGAAAGGCAAAAAGATTAAAAAAGGTTATACAATAGGGCGAGTGAATGATGAGTTGATTTTTGAAGTAACGCAAAAATCGTATCATATAAATCCAATTAGATTATTTAGATAAGATATTTTAAATCAATTTTAGTTATCATGTTAAATATTTTATTTATAGGATTTGTTATGGATGATAATGAAAGAAGTGATGACAATCATAGAAACAATACGATGTATTATAATCAAATGGTTTGTGATTCTAAGGTAGGAGTTAGGTCTTTTGGCTCAAAGAAGATTCATTTCAGTGATATTGTATTTGCACCAAAGGGTTATGAAAGTGTTTTTTATATTGTATATTTTTTAACAATTCCATATATAGTTGGTATAGTTTTTCTGTTTCTTTTTATCGCAGGAGCAACACTAGAAAACTTTATGTTGCTTAAAGTGGACTCTTTTTTTATTGTGTGGGCTATTGGTTATGAAGTAATAGCAACTGTATCTCTTGCATATATTACTTATCTTTATTTTCGCTATCTTAGTGAAGATTCTAAAAAGAAAAAAGTTAAGAAGAGTATTCGTTATTAAGTATTTTTCAATAATTATTACTTAACATTTAGATATAATTTCAAAAAAATTAAGTAGAGATAGATATGAACTTTATTCAAACTCGTGGTTGTGATGAAAATAAACCACAAAGCGTTACTTTTTCCCAAGCTATTTTAAGTCCGATTGCCTCTTTTGGTGGTCTTTATGTACCAGAGTCATTACCTGATTTTAGTGAAGACTTTTTAGATTCACATATCAATTCTTCATATAAAAAGTTGGCATCAGATGTTTTGTCTAGATTTGAGATAGATATAGATAAAACTGTTATAGACGAAGCGTTAGCTTTGTATGATAAGTTTGATGATGCTAAAAATCCAGTTCCTGTTGTTAAATTAAAAGAAAATCTTTTTATTAGTGAACTTTATCATGGTCCAACAAGAGCATTTAAAGATATGGCACTTCAACCTTTTGGAAAGATTTTATCTTCTATTGCTCAAGCAAGAGATGAAAATTACCTAATCCTTGCGGCAACAAGTGGAGATACAGGTCCAGCAGCATTAGAGACCTTTAAAAATCAAAAAAATGTTAAAGTTGTTTGTATTTATCCTGCAGATGGTACAAGTGATGTGCAAAGACTTCAAATGGTTACAGAGGAAGCTCCTAATCTAAAAGTGATAGGGATAAAAGGTAACTTTGATGATGCTCAAAGTGCTTTAAAAACTCTTTTGGCATCACCAAATTTTAATGAAGCTTTAAAAGACAAGCATATCTCTTTAAGTGCGGCAAACTCCGTAAACTTTGGAAGAATTATATTTCAGATTGTTTATCATATACATAACTATTTAGAACTTGTGAGACAAAATGCTATAACTATGGGTGAGAAAATCTATCTAAATGTTCCAAGTGGAAACTTTGGAAATGTACTTGGTGGATTTTATGCTAAAGAGATGGGACTTCCTGTTGAAAAGTTGGTTATATCTTCAAATGAAAATAATATTTTAACAAGACTTGTTCAAACAGGCATATATGATATTAGAGATTCTAAACTTATTCAGACTACATCACCAGCTATGGATATTTTAAAATCTTCAAATGTTGAGAGAGTTCTTTATAGCCTTTATGGTGCGACAAGAACAAGAGAGCTGATGGAATCTTTAGATAAAGAAAATATCTATACTTTAACTGCAGATGAACTTAAAAAACTTCAAGAGATTTTTGTTGCTGATTATTGTAGTGATAGCGAGGGTAAAGAGTATATAAAAACAGTTTTTAAAGAGTATGGTTATCTTATGGATCCTCACACTGCGACATGTTTTAAAACTTATGAAACTAAATCAAATCCAGATATAAAAACTGTCATATACTCAACAGCAGAGTGGACAAAATTTTCTCCAGTAATTGCAAATGCTTTAACAGGTGAAAATGGTGCTAAAGACATAGTGGCACTAGAAGCAATCTCCAAAGAGGCAAATGTTAAAATACCAGCTATGATAGATGGGCTTTTTAGTAAAAAAATAGTGCATGACACAGTTATAGAAAAAACAGATATTGAAAAAGAAATACTACACTTTTTGTAATATCTGTTTTAGATAACTCAAAGATCACATAGGCTTATTGCTGATTTTTTTTTATCATTTCCACAATCTCTTCTATATTGTGAGATTGTGGAACAATAGGTGTTATGCCTAGTTCTAGTAGATTTTCTTTTACACCTTTTCCAAACTCATAAGTTACAAATACATCAACATTATTTTGTTTTAAAAATGCAGGTATAAGATGTCCAACATTTAGATGTCTGTTTCCTTCGTCTTCTTTATTTAATTTAATGTTTTCATCTTTTATCTTTTTCATGACTGGATTTTCAACCATCTCTATGAATTTTCCTTCCGGAAATTGATAAAATGCTATATTTTTTGCTAAACCTATATGTTTGGCAACAGTTGTTCCGTTATTGGTCACAAAAGCTACTTTCATCTGTTTTTCATTTTTCATTTGAGTATTTTCAATTTTAAATCCCATGCCTCTTCCGTTTCCTGTACCTCTTCCGTTTCCTGTACCTCTGCCTTTGCCTCTGCCTCTGTGTTGTCCTTGAGCATTTGCAAATTTATTGCCCATTTTGCTTTTTTTATTAAACATTGTCTATCCTTTTATACAAAATCATCTATGTAATTTTGAACATATGTGCATATTGTACCAGAGATAATATTAATTTTAAATAAATTTTTTAGATAAATTAAGCTAGTCCAAGTAGCCTTTTTGAGTGATTTGTTAGTAGCTAAAACGAGGCTTTTCAGCCTCGTTTTTTAATTAGATTTATTCAAAGATGATACTTTTTATTTCATTCTTTGAAACAGGTACTGTTATTCTTCGTCCGTCCATAAGCTCTATAATAATCCCTTTTGTATCGCTAGTTATTGCGTTACTTACTTCGAGAGAATTATATTTCTTGTAGTCTGTGATTTTAAGTCTATGAGGTGAAATAGCACTATTTGGTGATACCCAAATGGTGATACTCTTTGCTATTCCACAATCCACAGATTCACCATCTATTAATCTAAGGTTTTGTACATTATATTTAGAATTGCTTGAGGAAGATTTAAATTTTATTCCCCTTTTAGTAGTTATTTTATCTACATTGTTAAACGCAACTTTAAAAAAATTGCCATTTGAATCAATACAGTTAAACTTCCTATCCTTTAATTTGTATTCCATCTCTCTTATGACAGTATTTATGATGCCACCATCTCTCTTTACTACTTTTATCTTTGCTCCAACTTCAAATCCAGTAGCAAAACTTAAACTACAAGATAAAATAGAAGCTATCAGTATTTTTTTTAACATATCCATCCCTTCCCTTTAAGTTGATAAAACCATTATATCATTTAAATTATAATTTTTTCTTTATTGGATAGGCACTTAAATAAGTGAGAATTTATATGTTTTTGATAAATTTTATATTGATATTGATTATTGTCAACGAAATATAAACAAAATTCTATTACAATTGCAAAATATTAATAAAAGGATTATAAATGTCGTTGATTCCAAGTGAAGCAAAAAAAATTGAAGTTGAGGGTGCTACTGTTGACTTTTTTGAGTTAGCAAAAGATGGTGTAAGTGATTATTATTTTGATACATCAAAAACAGGTCCTCCACATCCAATGGTTAATGGAATGTGTGGTTTAAAACTTATTAAAAACACAAAAGGTAAGCTTATTATGATTAATCATAAAGCACCTGGTGGGTTCTTTGATAAACTTGATGCTGATGTTAAACACACTGTTGAAGATATTGAAGGTGGTTTAGTTAGAGTTACTTTTACAAGTGTTGATGCTGGTGTTGATTCAGATTTAGATCAAGCATCTTGCCGCGGATAGGAAATGAATCCAATTTCACAAGATTTTGCACCACCATTTAAACTTATAGCTCCTTTTTTTATAATTGGGAGTTTGTTTTATGTTGTGGCATCTTTTTTTGTATTTTCTATGAATAGTGGTGATTTCTCTTTTCAAGATCCAAAGGTTTTAGCATTTACACACCTGTTTTTACTTGGGTTTGTGATGATGACTATCTTTGGTGCGATGGCACAGTTGGTGCCTGTTGTGCTTGAAGTTGGGCATTTTGGAGTGGAACTTTTTTATGCTATTTGGCCATTGTTACTTATCGGTACATCATTGATGATTTTTGGATTTTTATTTTCACCTGCGTTGTTACCTTATGGTGGTGTAGTTGTTCTTATATCTATGATGATTTTTGTTGTAGAGATATTTTTAACCATGTTTAAAGTTGAGAAATTTAATCTTGTGATGGTTAGTGTTTTTCTTGCAAATATGTTTTTGTTTTTTGGGATTATTTTTGGTCTTATTATAGCTTTAACATATGCTGGTACTTTAGATTTTGATATTATATCTTTACTCAGAGGGCATGTTTATTTGGTTGTTGGTGGTTATATTTTTATAACTACAATGGGACTTTCTTTAGTTTTAGTACCTATGTTTACACTCTCTCATAGTTTCTCTCAAAAACCTTTAGAAATAGCTATAACGCTTATGAGTGTTGGAGTTGTTAGTGTTGTTGTGTCATCTTTGAGTAATATAGCTTTTTTTGAGTATTTAGGGTATTTTTTATCAGCTATAAGTCTTGTTTTTTATTTTTATATTATATATATTATATATTCAACAAGACCAAGAAAAGAGAATGATGTATATGCTATATCTTTGATGTTTTCATATATCGCTATGTTAGTTTCTGTTGTTTTGGGTATTATTTACTTTGCAACTTCAAAACATGAGTTTCTTTTGGCATGTGGATGGTTGTTCTTTTATGGATTTTTTGCTTTTTTGATTACAGGGCATATCTATAAAATAGTACCATTCCTTGTTTGGTTTGAGAGATTTTCTCCACTTGTTGGAAAACAAAAAGTACCGATGCTTGCAGATATGGTACCATATAGAAGTTCACAAGCACAGTTCGTATTTTGTGCTGTTGGTGTGATTTTGGTTACTATAGCCATCATTACAAAAAATGATCAGTTTATAAGTGCCGGTGCTTCATTTTTAATTGTTGGTGCATTAGCATTTGTTAGAAGTTTATTTTATATGATTAATTTTAAATAAGGAAAAATAACATGTATTCAAAAGAGGAACTATTTTTAGCTATATCAACTGTAAATGATCCAGAAGTTGGGTTCAATCTTGTTGAGATGGGACTTATCTATGATGCAGAGTGTGATGAAGAGGGAAATGTTAAAGTGACTATGACACTCTCTACAAAAGCATGTCCACTTCACCAGATGATAGTACAATGGGTAAAAGAAGCGGTTGAAAAAATGGCAAATGTTAAAAGTGTTGAGGTTGAGGTTGTTTGGGAGCCAGTTTGGAATATAAGTATGGCTGATGACAATGTTAAAAAAGCACTTGGTGCTTAAAATTTTTTA
>JAMOQK010000074.1 GCA_027064045.1 Sulfurimonas sp.
TTGTACCCTCTTTTATGATAGAAGATACATACTCTTTATCTTGCTCAATGAAAAGGTCGTAACATGGAACTGAAACAACATTTACTGGAACATCTTTTTCATTTAATGCCTCTTTTACTTTTAAAGCCAACTCAACTTCACTTCCTGAAGCCATTAGTGTTATAACTGCATCTTCATCACTTGCTAAAAGATAACCACCTTTACTTGCCTCACCACTTATGGCATGTGGAAGAGGTGCTAAATTTTGTCTTGAACAAACAAAAGCTGATGGAGATTTCCTCATCTCAAGAGCTGTTTTCCAAGCTTCAATATTTTCAGCACCATCAGCAGGTCTCCATACATAAAAGTTTGGAAGTGATCTAAACTGACTTAGATGCTCAATAGGTTGATGAGTTGGTCCATCTTCTCCAACTCCAATACTATCATGTGTCCAAATAAAAAACTGTTGAATACCAGCAAGAGCTGCAATACGAGCTGCCGGTTTTAAGTAATCTGAAAATACAAAAAATGTAGCCGAAAACGGTAAAAGTGGACCATAAAGAGCCATAGCATTTACAATAGAAGCCATAGCATGTTCACGAATACCAAAGTATATATTTCTACCCTTTGGAAAAACACCCATATCGTTTAAGTTTGTTTTATTTGATGGGCTAAGGTCTGCACTACCACCTAAAAAGCTTGGCACTCCCTTGGCAATAGCATTCATAACTTTACCGTTTGTACTTCTTGTTGCTTCTGCTTTATCAAAAGTTGGGTACTCTATGCGAGAAAAGTCTGGATTTTGTAAAGCTTGTAATGCTTCGTTTTGTTCCATAAGTGGAAGAGTTTTTAGTGAATGTGTCCATTCTCTCTCAAGCAGATCACCCTCTTCTATGGCACATCTAAATCTCACCATCACATCTTCTGGTACAAAGAATTTTTTATCAGCATCAAAACCTGCATCTTTTTTAGCCTGAGCAATCACTTCATCACCGAGCGGCGCACCGTGTGAGTGATGACTTCCCTCTAATTTACCAGCACCTTTTGCGATAATAGTATTTGCTATGATAATAGTTGGTTTTGTATTTGCTTTTGCAGTTGTTAAAGCAGTGTCTATCTCATCAAAATTATGTCCGTCACACTCTAAAACATCCCAACCTTGAGATTCAAATCTGCCACGAACATTTTCAGAGATACTTAAAGCTGTTGAACCCTCAATAGTGATACGGTTTGAATCGTAAATCAAAATCAGATTATCAAGTTTATTATGTCCAGCGATTGAACACGCTTCATAACTTATACCCTCTTCTAAATCCCCATCACCACAAAGACAATAAACATTATGGTCAATTAGTTTTGCAGTTTCACTATTTACCTGAGCGCCTACAAATTTAGATGCCATAGAAAAACCAACAGCATTAGCGATACCTTGTCCCAAAGGTCCAGTTGTTATCTCGATACCCTTAGTATGACCGTATTCTGGATGCCCTGGAGTTTTTGAATCTAATTGACGAAAGTTTTTTAAATCTTCTATCTCAAGTCCATATCCCCAAAGATAGTATAATGAATAGATAAGACCTGTAGCATGTCCACCTGAAAAAACAAGTCTATCACGATTTAAAAAATCAGGATTTTTAGGATTATGGTTTAGATGTTCACTTAAAACTACTGCTATATCTGCTAAACCCATTGGCGCACCTGGGTGACCACTATTTGCCGCTTGAATCATATCTGCTGCTAAAAACCTAATACTATCTGCCATTTTCTGACGCATTTTATTGCTCATAAATTATTTCCTATGTCTATTTATATATTTTGTAAGTAGTGATGAAAGTTCTTTTTTCAAATCTTCATCAAAATTGTTCAACTCAACCAAGAGTTCATCTGCCAAAGTGTTTGCTTCTCTCATAGACTCATCTAAGCCTATCAAAGTAACAAAACTATTTTTATCCCCATCATTATTTGTAAGTTTTCCAGCTTCTTCAGAGCTTTGTGTAACATCAAGTATATCATCTTGAATCTGAAATAAAATCCCAAGTTTTATACCAAAATCATAAAGCTTCTCGCCAAAATCCTCTTTACCTACAATTATCGCACCCATCTTAAGTGAAGATGCTATAAGTTTAGCTGTTTTGTTTGTATGCAAGATTTTCACATCATCTATACTTAAAGGTTGATTTTCAAAGTAACAGTCTATCGCCTGACCAAGCACCATACCATTTAATCCACCATTAACAGCCAATTCATGGATAAGTTTCACCCTTGTATAGTCTGAAAAAGGCGCATTGCTTAAAACCTCAAAAGAGTAAGTATTTAGCGCATCTCCAACCAAGATAGCAGTTACCTCATCATAAACCACATGTAAAGTTGGTTTACCCCTACGAAGTGGTGAATCATCCATAGCAGGTAAATCATCATGAATAAGTGAATAAGTATGAAGTAATTCAACCCCATAAGCCACATGCCAAGCACTCTCAACCATAAGAGGATTAAATGCCTTTACAACACCAAGCAACAATGCCGGACGAAACCTTTTCCCACCAGCTTTAAGCATCTCATGAAGTGCATCCTCATAAGTTGGATGGATAGATTTGGATACTGGTAAATTTTCTAATAAAAAATTCTCGAAATTTTGCATGTGGAATTATATGTTTATAGTCGTTAAAAGTTTATTAAGTATATATTATAACCTCATAGTTTTTTCAATTATAGTATATTTTCTACATAAAACTTAATAAATAAATTTAATTTTAACATTAAAGCAAGTTATTAATAGATAGAATGATGACTAATTTTTGACACAAAAAGGATAAGGAAAAAATGAAAGGCAAAATCTTAGATTTTAGTATACAAAATAGTTCTGGAATAATATCTGCCGAAGATGGCAATAGGTATAACTTCAGTACCAAAGAATGGAAAAGTGATAAATCCCCTACCGTAAATCAGTCTGTCGATTTTTCAATAGATGGTGAAAATGCAACAGCAATATATCTTGAACAAACTAATCTTCTTGAACAAGCTAATAGCCTTAATGATATAGTAAAAAATAACGATAAAATAGACTTTTTTTTAAGAGCATATAGAAATTATGTTAATTTTGAAGGAAGAGATACAAGACAACAATATTGGATGTTCTATCTATTTTATATAATTGCATATATAATTTTAAGTATTCTTGATAATATTATAGGTACAGGTGGTGTTCTTGGTGGTATTTTTGCTTTAGGTACTTTGCTTCCTGGGATTGCAATTACAACAAGAAGATTACATGATATTGGGAAAAGTGGTTGGTGGCAACTTCTTGTATTGATCCCTTTAGTTGGAGCTATAGTTCTTATAATTTTCCTTGCAAAAAAAGGCATGATGGGTGATAATCAATTTGGAAAAGACCCACTAAACAATAGTGAAAATAATGGACTCTAATAAAGTTGATATGTATATAACTAGTATGCGTGACAATTTCAATTCAAATGATATACCTATAATTAAAGCAAGTTTGGAAAAAATCAGTGATGACAAGTTTATAGTATTTCAATCTATAAACTATAAAAGCCCTGTTGTTGCAATTGTTTTATCATTACTGTTAGGTTGTTTTGGTATTGATAGGTTTTATATTGGTAATGTTTTATTTGGTATCTTAAAACTAATAACTTTCGGTGGTTTAGGTATTTGGACTATTGTTGATTGGTTTTTAATAATGGGTGCTACAAAAAAAGTAAACTTTAAAAAGTTTATGAATCAAGTCAATATTACAGGTTAAGACTATACACATTCAATAGAAAAATATCTATTTTTTTCTATTGAATACTCCCCACGCGAATAAAAAATTCAAAACCATCTCTTTCAAACAAAAGATATGTTTGTTTTTTATTTTGAGAAATATTATTTAAAATATCTTCTTCATTTGTTACATTTTTTGAATTTACTTGAACAAGCTTATCTCCAAGTTTTAGCTGATACTTCTCAGCTTTTTTCTGTATGGAAACTATATGTAAATTTTTATCAAAACTTATACCTAAAAATTCTAAAAAAGTATCGCTTAAATAGCCACCACCCCTTCTTTTTTTAGTTTTAACTTTAAATGTTAAAAGTTTTGAGGCTCTTTTAATTTCTACTTTATGAAATAAGCCAATTTTACTAAAAAGAATTTTTTGCATAAAAGAGGAGGCATCTTTTACCTTTTTAGTATCAAGTTTTAAGATACAATCCCCAACTCTAAAAGGGTTGTTTTTGATAAACGGATTGTAAGCTTTTACCCTTATACATCTTTTATATTGTTCTACCCTTACCCCAATATCTCCATACTCAACTTTTTTAACTTTTAAAAATCTTTTAATATACTCTTTTTGTATTATCCCCTGTGGAGTAACTATCCCCTCCAATGTGCAACAACTGTTTGTTAAAATACTTGGGTAAAAAAGTGGCTCACTAAAAGTTGCAAAAGAGTTTAATCCAATCTGTTTCTGTAGCACTTTACCCTCAATAGCCATCTTATTATCGACAACTGCAAGTCCCAGAGGTATTCTCATATTTATCCTAAAAGGGTATCTGAAACCTTTTTTATCCTCTATAAGATATAACGATAAAAATGGATCATATTTTAGTATCTTGGCATGTGGAGTTGTAGTTGAAAAAACGACTCTTTGATGTTTTTCAAGTGGTATTTGAAGTGTTGACTTTTTAATAGATTTTGAATCAATAATTTTTTGTTTACAAGAGTTATATCCACCTCGACAAGAGGCTTGAAGATTTAAAAATATAAAAATAAATGCTAAGAAAACTCTTAACACTTACTTTGCTCCAAATGGGTTTAATCCACCTAGCATACCCATGGCAGAACTCTGCTGATTTTGTTGAACCATTTTATTGGCATCATTTATAGCACCTATAAGAAGTATTTGAAGTGACTCTTTATCTTCTAAAAGTTCATCATCTATGCTTAGGTCTATAACTTCACCGTTACCATTTACACTAAGCTCAACCATGCCACCACCAGTTTTGACACTAAAAGTTTTTGACTCCAATTCAGCTTTAAGTTTAGCGGCATTTTCCTGCATCCCTTCAAACATTTTTGACATATCGCCCATATTTGAAAACATTATTTAGATACTCTCAGTTATTGTTTCAATATTGTTATCATCATTTAAAATAACAACTTTAGGTTTATAACTCTCTAACTCTTTTTCATCATAGGTAGCATAGGCAACAATAATCACTTTATCACCTTTATGCACTTTTCTAGCGGCAGCACCATTTAAACAAATATCTCGCTTACCTCTCTCACCCAAAATGATATAAGTTGAAAATCTCTCGCCATTATTAACATTTAAAATCTCAACTTTTTGTCCAACTCTCATATTTGAAGCTTCTAAAAGCTCCTCATCTATAGTAATAGAACCAACATAATTTAAGTTGGCATCAGTTACAGTAGCGCGATGAATTTTACTATATAACATCTCTATAGTCATATCTTTTTCCTATCTTCCCATCTGCTTTTGCATCTCTTTTGGGCTTATTGGTTCATCCCATTGCTCAGCGTCTATTACAAACTCTTCCACAACATTACCACCAATAATATGTTCTGAAACGATTCTGTCAATCTTCTCTTTTGTAAGACCAACATACATGGTATGCCCTGGTTCTACTAGCATAACAGGACCACTAGAACAACGGTTCATACAAGATGTACGGATAGGTTGAACTGTAGCCATAACTGCTTCTTGCATAAGTTTTTGAGCAAGGTACTGAAATAGATCTTGAGTCTGTGGTGTTACGCACGACGGTTTTGGCATACCCGGAGGAGCTGACTGCTCACATTTAAATATATAAAACGCTGGTTGTGGAATTCCCATAAATATTATCCTTAACTTTTTCGAAATTATATCAAAAATAGATATATATAAGATATATTTTCTAATTTAATTTTAAAATATCCCTTACAACTTCCCTGTCATCAAAAGGAAACTTTTTATCGTATATAATTTGACAATTTTCATCCCCCTTGCCTAAAATAACAACAACCTGATTTTCATCTTGATCGTCCAATGCCATCTCTATAGCCTTTTTTCTATCCAATTCTACAATAACTTTATTTTTACTAGTTATCCCATCTAAAATATCATTAACAATACTTTGAGGATCTTCTGTTCTTGGATTATCACTTGTTATATATACTCTTGTGGCAAGGGAAGCTGCAATTTTCCCCATAAGCGGTCTTTTTGTTGTATCTCTATCTCCACCTGCACCAAACACAACTAAAATCTCTTTCTCTTTAAGAGCATTTAAAACCTGTTTTATCCCATCTGGGGTATGTGCAAAATCAACTATAACATTTGGAACTTCACAAACCTGCTCCATCCTACCACTAACACCTGCAAAATTATCAACAACATCACAAATCTCTTCAAGTTTTTTCCCTGTTAAAATATGTGTAGCACTAATGGCAGCTACAAGGTTATAAAGATTGAAAAAGCCATGAAGTGAAGATGTAAAAGGAACAACCTCTTGAAAATGTTGTAAAATCCCACTACTAGCATCATTTAATGAGTATGCTATAAGTTTATATGTTGCATTTTTTTCTATACCATATGTAAAAGTATTTTTAATGTTAAAAGATGCTTTATCTTCATCTCTGTTTATAAGTTTTTTTCCCTCATCTTGAAAAAAACTATTTTTAACTGCTATATATTCACCTAAAGTTTTATGATAATCGAGATGATCTTGAGTAATATTGGTTAAAATTTTTAAATCAAAGTTTAAGCCCTCTACCCTTTTTTGAACTATGGCATGTGAGCTTACTTCCATTATAAAGAACTCACAACCAGCTTCAACTGCTTGATAAATATGTTTGTAAGTATTTACAACAGATGGTGTTGTAAGGGTTTTTCCCTCTGCAACTTCATCATTCATAAATAATCCACGAGTCCCCTGCATAGCTACTTTATAACCTAAATCCAATAAAAAAGAGTAGATGGCACTTGCCGTTGTTGTTTTACCATTTGTACCAGTTATTCCAACTATCTTTATCTTATCTATACCAAAAAGTTCAGCAACATCTGTGATTTTTATAATAGAATGGGCATTATTATCTTTTGCATTTTGTAAATATTTTTCATTTTGTGTAGTTAAAATAAAAGCTGTCTCTTCATCACATTTAGTAGAGTTTTCACTAACATATCTAAACTTTTGGTTTGGTAATTCAATTTTCAATAACTCTACCTTTTACTAATTTTTTTAACAGTTTTCTAAGTGGTTCATCGCTTGGATAAGCACCAAGCGCACTTTCTAAATATGTAAGTGCCATATCTTTAAAATCATGTTCTATAAGCTTGTCTAAAAAATCTATAAAATCATCTTTTTGAGTTATGATTACACGAGTTGAGAACATGATATTTTCAAAAGTTTCCTTAAAACCTGCTCCATCATCTATGATTTTTTTAAAATCCTGATAAAGGATACCATCTTCAAACTCCAATCTATCGCGAAGTGGTGCAGAAAAAATCTCCCCCAATTTATCTAAGGTTCCATCCATATTTTGTAAAATCTCATTCATGATTTTATCTGCTTCTTCTTTATCTTCCTCTTTTAATATTTCATAATAGTCAAAAAGAGCCTCAGCACCACTCTCACCACTCATAGCCATCTCTGATAATATCACACCATTGTACGCCTCTTTAGAGTTTGGATAATTTTGCAAAACAATTGCAAATTGCTCCAGTGCATTTTTATATTCTGATTTAGAAAAGCTGTCATTTGCTTTTGTTAATATTTTATACTTACTAATTGTACTCATTTTTCTACTTATATTATAAATTATTTTTGGGTTTTAACACAAATGTCATCTTATAGATTTTCAATATCATTTTCCATACCTATAGGTACATTTATGACACTTATCTCGGGATGAATTTCCATCTTAAGTTGTCTTTCAACCCCATACTTCAATGTTGAGCTACTACTAGCACATCCTATACATGCCCCTTTGAGTTGAACATACACTTTTGCATTTTTAACAGTTATAAAATCTATATCACCACCATCTAAGGCTAAAGATAGCCTAACTTTATCTATAACACTCTCCACTGGTGCTAAAAGTTCTTCATCTGTAAATGGAATCATAAATTATCCTTTAAATAAGTAAACCTCTCCGTAAAATATGACAAAAGTGCTTAACAAATGATAAAAATTATAATTAGCTAGTTATTTTTATAAAATTTCAGCCACATAAGATGGTTTTCTCATACCAACTACAATATAATCTATCTCTTCTTTATTACCCAAAAACTCTAAAGCGCACTTTTGCATAGAATCGTAACATCCATGAAACAACTCTTTTAGTTTTTCCCTCGTCTTTTTTGAACATTCACAACTAACCATTTTTCTATACTCTTGCAAAAACAAATCTATAAAACTTAACATTGTTTGAGCATTCTCTTCATCTAATACCTCTAAAGATTTTTTAATATGTGGTATCATCTGCACATAAAGGAAATTATCATAATCACCTATCCAACCAAATCTGTGTTTTGTATCATCAAGTTCTTCTATAAGGTTATAAAGCATTCTTAACAATTCATTATCAGTCATCTCCAATAATTCATTGAGATGATGATAATATTCACGAGGTTCATCATAATCTGCCAAACGGTACATCTGAGTTTCATACTGAGCATTTAAAGGTCTATTTGCTAAAACTCTCAACCCATTGTCTTTTGCCCAAGCAGCACATTTAAGCCCCTCAAGTTCTAGCATGTTTATGGGCAACTCTATCGTTGTAAATGAGTGTTTTTCATTTCTTATCTCATCTGCTGCATCTTGAGCAAGAGTCAATATATCTTCATATGGTAAAAAATAATCACTTGAGTGTTTTATGGAAAAAGCATCACTAGAAATTCCATATGAAAGTATTTTTTTATCTTTTATGGCTAATTCCAACTCTAAAAAAGCATCAAAAAGTTTTGCATTCATGCTGTCGAGTCTATCATCTTTGGAAGTTCCGTTTCCAACAGATTCAACTAGTAGCTCCTCAGGATTTTCAATCAAATAACAATCTATACAATTTTGTTGAAGTCTTTGAAAAGATAGTTTAAGTTGCTCATCTAAATTTTGTGTTAGTTTATACTTACTAACAACTTCAACACGCTCCGTTACACTATCTTCAAAGCCATTCAAAGCTAAAGCAACAGCCCTTTCAGACGAGCCGTCTATATAGTTTGAGGATGTAACAATCATACCTATACCTGATTTTATACTATCTTGCAGTGCTTGAATATGTTGTGGATTATAATCACTTACTTTGTAAGTTCCAAATGCGAAATTACTCATAATATCATCTCTTTTTAAAGTATTTTAGAATGTGGAAATTTAAAAGGGGTTGGCATGTGAAGATTTACACATGCCAAAATATTGAACTATTAAACTAATTCAATGAATGCCATAGTCGTAGCATCACCACGACGAATTCTTGTTCTAGTAATTCTAGTGTATCCACCAGAACGATCAACATAACTTGGTGCTATCTCGTTTACTAGTTTTTTAGTAGCTTCTTTAGATTGAAGCGACGCAAATACTGCTCTATGAGCATTAGAATCGTTTTTACCAGCAACTGTGATAAGTTTCTCTATGTAAGAACGAAGCTCTTTTGCTTTAATAGCAGTAGTTTCAATTTTACCATGTTCAATTAACGAAATACTAAGGTTTTTCAAAAGTGCAGCTCTGTGCGCACTTGTACGACCTAGTTTACGGTATCCATGACGATGTCTCATCTAATATCCTCTTATTAAGCCTGAAGGGCTTCTATTTTCTTTTTTAATGCTGTAACAACATCATCTGAGAGATCAGCACCAACTGCAAAACCAAACTCTTGCACTTTTTCTACTATCTCTTCATATGATTTCTTACCTAAATTTTTAACATTTTTTAAGTCATTTGTACTCATCAATGCTATCTCACCAATTAGTTTAATGTTTGATCTATCAAGACAGTTAAAACTTCTTGCACTTAAACCTAAACTATCGATATTAACTGTTAATTTTTTAAGATCAGGGTTTTCTTCAACTCTTTCAATAGTAGTTGGAGCTTTTATGCTAATCTCTGAGTTAAATACTGCAAGTTGTGCATACATAACTTCCAAAGAGTTTCTAAACGCATCTACTGGTGAAATTTGACCATCAGTTCTGATATTTAAAATAACTCTTTCAAAGTTAGGATTATCCTCTACAAGTACATTCTCAATCTTATATGTAGCACTACGAACAGGTGTAAAATAAGCATCTAATGCAATATAACCATCTTCAAGTTCATCATAAGTGTCTTCACTAGCTACATAGCCGATACCTTGAGCTATCTTAATACTGAAATTAAGAGTAGAATCTTCATTTAAAGTTGCAAGTGGAGCATCAGGTGTTACCACTTCTACTTCATCACTATTTAAATCTTTACCCGAAATTATACAAGGACCTGCAAAGCTATAGTTTATCTCTGTTTCAGTAGCTTCACCATTAAGCTTAAAGCGAATCTCTTTAAGGTTTAAGATAAAGTCTGAAATATCTTCAAGCATACCACGCACAGAGTCAAACTCATGTCTAGCACCCTCGATTTTGATAGCTATTGGAGCATAACCAACTGAGCTACTTAATAAAAAACGGCGAAGCGGATGAGCCAAAGAGATAGCATAACCTGTTTCAAACGGATATGCCATAATGTTAGCTTCATTCTCACTAATTTGTTCTACCTCAAACTCTTGTGGAGCAAGTGGAGTAGTTTTTATTTTTTTCATTTTTACGCCTTTTTATTTAGTTACTATTTAGAGTAAAGCTCAACGATTAAACGCTCTTCTACAGGGATAACAACTTCTTCACGCTCTGGTAAACGAGTAAAGATACCAAATACTTTTTCAGCATCAATATCAACCCATGGAGCTAAACCAGTTTGATTAGTCAATTCCATAGCACGAACAATTTGAACATTTTTCTTACTTGCTTCACGAACTTCCACTTTTTGACCTGGTTTTACACGGTAAGAAGGGATATCCACTTTTTTACCATCTACAAGTAGGTGACCATGAGTAACAAGTTGTCTTGCAAAACGACGAGTTGATGCAAAGCCCATTCTGTAAACTACATTATCAAGTCTGCTTTCAATTAAAGTAACAAGGTTTGTACCTGTATTACCATCTCTTCTTTTTGCTTCAACAAACAATGCACGGAATTGCTTTTCACTAACACCATACATAAATTTTGCTTTTTGTTTTTCATTAAGTTGTAAACCATACTCAGAAACTTTCTTACGACGCTGACCATGTTGACCAGGACCATAAGGTCTTTTTTCTAAAGCAGATTTACCTGCTAAACGACGCTCACCTTTAAGGTTAAGACTTACACCAAATCTTCTCTCGATTTTTTCTACTGGACCTCTATATCTTGCCATCAGTAATCTCCTTAAACTCTACGACGCTTAGGCGCACGACAACCGTTGTGTGGTAATGGAGTAACATCTTTCATAAATGTTACACGGATTCCTTCGATTGCACCAACAGCTTTTACTGCAGTTTCACGACCTGAACCAGGACCTTGAACTTTAATACCAAGTTCTTTTATGCCATGTACTTGTGCTTTTTCAACAGCAGCTTCAACAGCAGCTTGAGCAGCAAATGGAGTTGATTTTTTAGAACCTTTAAATCCTAATGAACCAGCAGAACTCCAAGCAATCATGTTACCCATCTCATCTGTAATAGTTACAAGAGTATTGTTAAATGATGCAGCAATGTGGCAGATACCACGAGCAATATTTTTCTTTACTACTTTTTTTCTAACAGCTTTTCTTTTTGCCATCTATAATTCCTTATGCTGCGCCGACAGTTTTACGCTTACCTTTACGAGTACGCGCATTTGTCTTAGTTTTTTGACCACGGCATGGAAGACCACGACGGTGACGAAGACCTCTGTATGAACCTAAATCCATAAGTGCCTTAATATCCATAGCTACTTTTTTACGCAAATCACCTTCAACCATATGGTTAGAACGGATCTCAGCAGTAATTGCAGCAACATCAGCTTCGTTTAATTCGAAAACTCTTTTATTATAGTCTATACCTGTCGCGTCTAAAATAAGACGAGAAGCATGTAAACCAATACCATAGATATATGTTAGACCATACTCTATTCTTTTTTTCTTAGGTAAATCAACACCAGAAATACGAGCCATGGTTATCCTTGTCTCTGTTTATGTTTTTTAACTTTGCAGATCACTCTTACAATGCCTTTTCTTTTGACAACTTTACAGTCATCACACATCTTCTTAACTGAAGCTCTAACTTTCATTGAAAGTCCTTTTATCTTTGTCTTTGCTGCTTTTAGGCTTACAATTATTTATTTATATTGTTTGCCAATACTTTTATCTTTTGTATTGTGTACTAAAGGTAGAAATATTCTAACTATTTTGTTAAAACAGCAAAGCGAATGCGAATTGTATCCAAATTTATTTAAAAGATTTATTAAATAGATTATTTTTTAGAAATTAAAATAATTTTAAGTTATCAAGACTATAATAACATAACTAAAATAAAAAAAGGTTATACAATGTTTGGATGTAGCTCAAAAATAGAAAAATTAGAACAAGAATATAATAAAAAGATACAGAAGCTTGAAACGGAAAATCAACAACTTCAAGAACGGGTGTATGAATTACAAAATGCACCTCAGGAAAACAAGCAAGATACCAATGATGCTGAAGATTACACAAAACTAATCCTAAATGGCTACGATAGTGGCGTTCAATTTCTACAACGAACAATAGAAGACAACCTTTCAATGCTTGAAGATATCAATGACTTAAATATAAAAACAAACTCAAGAATGCAAAATGTTCAAGAGCAAACAAGTGAAATAGACGGGACAATCCAAACTATTCAAGAACATACAAACAATCTTTCTGATGATGCGAACTCTTTAAATGACAGCGTTATGTCTATAGCACAGATCATCAACCTGATTAAAGACATTTCAGATCAAACTAACTTATTGGCTTTAAATGCTGCTATTGAAGCGGCTCGTGCAGGGGAACATGGTAGAGGTTTTGCCGTTGTTGCTGATGAAGTTAGAAAATTGGCAGAGAGAACTCAAAAAGCAACTCAAGAAGTTGAGATAAACATTAATGGGCTTAAACAAAATTCCAACTCTATGATGGAGATAAGTACAACATTTATGAATGAAACTTCAAAAGTGATGGAAACACTTGACGATTTTTCTCAAAATATTGAGCTGGTTGTTAGCAACTCAGCAAATATCAAAGATAAAACTCAGACACTTACAAACGAGTTTAATGTAAGCAATGGAAAGATTGATCACATCTCTTTAAAAATCACAGGTTACAATGCTATACTAAAATCTGAAGATGCACACATAATTGATGAAAATAGTTGTCGCTTTGGGAAATGGTTTGCTAGTGTAAGCAACACTTTACTCAAAGGAAGTCCATATACTAGCAGTATCCTCAAACACCATAAAATAGTACATGAAGGCATTCAAAAAGCGATTAAATCAAAACTAGAAAATAGACATCAAGATGCTATCAAAAATATGGAGATGGTTGAACACTCAAGTGAAACTGGATTTGAAGAACTACTAGAAGCAGTAAAAAAAGCTAGCGAGAATAACAATTAGGGGATTCCCTTTTTGTATTCTATACACAGCATTCACCGTGACACAAAAGTGACACTTTTTCTCATCATTTTTTAACTCATTTTAATATAAACTTCCATAAATAAATTAGGAAAGATTATGGTTGAAAATATATTAAAAAGAGATGGAACTAATAAAGAATTTAGCTCATATAAAATAGAAGACGCTATAAAAAAAGCTTTTAAAAGTGAGAATACAACCTATGATTCTTCTATATTTTTTAATGTTTTAGAAAGACTAAAAAATAAAAGAGTTGTTGCTGTTGAAGATATACAAGATTTTATAGAAACAGAACTTTATAAAGCTAGATATTTTGATGTTATGCGATCTTTTATACTCTACAGACACACCCACAAAATGCAAAGAGACAATCTTCTTGAAGAGGACACAACATATATAAATTCAACTCAAACCATAGAAGAATATATCAGTGGAAGTGACTGGAGAATCAAAGCAAATTCAAATACTGGCTACTCAAATGCAGGACTTGTTAACAACACTGCAGGAAAAGTAATAGCAAATTACTGGTTAGATAAAATATACTCAAAAGAAGAAGGATATGCCCATAGAAATGGGGATTACCACATACATGATTTAGACTGTTTAACTGGATATTGTGCTGGTTGGAGCTTAAGAGCTTTACTTGATGAGGGGTTTAACGGTGTTAGAGGCAGGGTTGAAAGTGATGCACCAAAACATTTTCGTGAAGCACTTGGTCAGATGGCAAACTTTTTGGGAATACTTCAAAGTGAATGGGCTGGCGCACAAGCATTTTCATCGTTTGACACATACCTCGCACCCTATGTTTTTAGAGACAGATTAACATTTAAAGAGATTAAAAAAGCTGTTAGAAGTTTTGTTTATAATCTAAATGTTCCTGCTCGTTGGGGACAATCTCCATTTACCAACATCACGATTGATTGGACTGTACCAGATGATTTAAAAGAGCAGATACCAACAAGAAAACAGGTACACTTATTAAAAGGTTTTTTAGATAGTGAACTTCTAAGTATAGCCAACGAACGAGGGTGTAAAAAACTTGAAGATATGACATACAAACATTTTCAAAAAGAGATGAACCTTATAAATAAAGCCTACTATGAAGTGATGACAGAGGGTGACAAAACAGGTCAGCCCTTTACATTTCCTATCCCAACAGTAAACATAACAGAAAATTTTGACTGGTATGGGGAAAATACAGACCTACTTTTTGAAAACACTGCAAAAATCGGTTCATCATATTTTCAAAACTTTATAGGAAGTCAATACAAAAAAGATGAAAATGGAAACCTGATACCAAATGAAGAAGCTTACAAACCTGGGCATGTGAGAAGCATGTGTTGCAGACTTCAACTTGATTTAAGAGAGCTTTTAAAGAGGGGTGGTGGACTCTTTGGAAGTGCTGAAATGACAGGAAGCATAGGGGTTGTAACGCTGAACATGGCTAGGCTTGGCTTTTTATACAAAGGTGACAAAGATGCACTTATAGCCAGAATAGACCAACTGATGAACCATGCAAAATCAACTTTAGAGAAAAAAAGAGTTTTTATCCAAGAGATGTATGAAAGAGGTCTTTTTCCATACACTCAAAGATATTTAAAAGGGTTTCAAAACCATTTCTCAACCATTGGAGTTAATGGGATGAACGAGATGATTTTAAATTTTACAAGTAATGGTTATGACATCAGCTCACAAGAGGGGATAGAGTTTGCAACGGAGATTTTAAACCACATGAGAGATAAAATGGTTGAGTTTCAAGAGGAGAGTGGAAACCTTTATAATCTTGAAGCAACACCTGCTGAGGGGACAACTTACAGATTTGCCAAAGAGGATAAAAAAAGATATGGTGAGAGTATCGTTCAAGCTGGAATGGGTGAAAACATATACTACACAAACTCTTCACAAATCCCTGTTGATTTGACAGATGACCCATTTGAAGCACTGACACTTCAAGATGATTTACAATGTAAATACACAGGTGGAACAGTCCTGCACCTTTACATGCAAGAGAAAGTAAGTTCAACTGAGGCTTGTCGAAAACTTGTTAAAAATGTCATATCAAACTTTAGGCTTCCATATATCACAGTTACCCCACTATTTTCTGTGTGTCCAAAACATGGATATATCTCTGGTGAACATGAGTATTGTCCTAAGTGCGATGAGGAACTTATAGCTGAATTTAAAACAACAAAGGAGAAAGTATCATGAGTAAAAATGAAGTATTAGCATTGCTAAAAGAAAAAAGACAAAAATGTATAGTTTATACAAGAGTTATGGGTTATCATAGACCTGTTGAGAGTTTTAACATAGGAAAAACAGGTGAACATAAACAAAGAAAACAGTTTATTCAACACTAAAATAGTTTATGATTTAACAAAGTTTACACATCTTGATTATCCCGAGCATTTAGCTTGTATTATCTGGTTTAGTGGGTGCAATATGAGGTGTGATTACTGCTACAACAGTGATATAGTTTTTGCTAAAAGTGGTAACTACACCCTAGATGATATGTTAAAGTTTTTAAAAACAAGAGTGGGATTACTTGATGGGGTTGTTTTATCTGGTGGTGAAGCGACTACACACCATTTAATCCCATTTTGCCAAGAGATAAAAAAACTTGGCTTTTTGATAAAACTAGACACAAACGGAACAAACCCACATGCCATAAAAGAGTTATTGGATTTAGAGTTACTTGATTATGTGGCACTTGATTATAAAGCACCAAAAGAGAAGTTTATTAAAATCACACACTCAAACACTTATGATAAATTTTCAGATACACTAAATCTGCTTTTATCCTCTAAAATTAAGTTTGAGGCAAGAACAACAATACATAACGATTTGCTTAATGTTGATGATATTAACTTAATCATTGATGATTTAACAACTAGAGGTTACAACAAAAAATACTACCTACAAAAATTTTTAGACACCCAAACAAACATTGCAAACATCAAAACAGCATCTAAAAAATTTGACAAATCAAAACTGTCAAAAAAATTAGATATTATCTGGAGATAATTTTACAATATAGCTCTTATCTCTTCATCCAAAGCAAAAACATCATCTATATTTTTAGGGATGACAAAATCTTTTTCATAAGTTTCTACAATAATTTTACTAATATCCATAAAACCTATCTCTTTGTTTATAAATCTTTCTATGGCTATCTCATTTGCTGCATTTATAATCACACCTTTTATAGGATTTTTTAATAAATCTTCTTTAATCTGCCATACAGGATAACGAGCTACTTCTATCTTTTTAAACTCTAAACTTCCAACTTCTAACAAATCCACATGCCCTAATATACTTTCATCCATATTAACATCCAAAGCATAAGCTATAGGGAGTTGCATACTCGCATTTGCAAAATGAGCCGTTGTACTTCCGTCTTTAAAATCTATCAAAGCATGTATAAGAGATTTTGTTTCTATAATGGCATCAAACTTACTTACACTATTGCCAAAAAGCCATCTGGCTTCTAAAAGTTCAAATATTTTATTTACCATTGTTGCACTATCTATCGTTATCTTCTGTCCCATGCTCCAGTTTGGATGTTTTTGAGTATCTGCCAAGGTAGCATGTTTTAGTTTGTCTAAATCCCAATCTCTAAATGCACCACCACTAGCAGTGATAATCATCTTATCCATAGTCCTATCTTGCAAAAGATACCAAAGCCCAAAATGCTCACTGTCTATAGGTTGTATTTTAGAACTATCTATAAAATTCCCACATGCCACAAGACTCTCTTTGTTTGCCAAAGCAAGTCTTTTCCCACATGCCAATGAAGTTAAAGTTGGGCGAAGTCCCAAAAATCCGACAAGTGCATTTACAACTAAATCACTCTTAGAATCTTCTATAACTTTTAAAATACTATCTTGACCTGCATAAACTTTTGTATGATTTACTTTTGATATGTCATCTTCATCAGCAACAACTACCACTTTTGGCATGTGAGCTTCAATCTGCTCATTTAAAAGTGTTATGTTTTTTCCAGCAACTAAGACTTCAATCTCTATGTTAAATTTTTTAGCAATTTCTAAAGTATTTACACCAATAGAACCTGTTGAACCTAAGACTATCAACTAAACAAGTCCTCTCAGAAGCACAAGCATAACAACACCAGCAAAAAGGTAACCATCTATCCTATCAAGCACTCCCCCATGCCCTGGTAATATATTGCCACTGTCTTTTACCTCTGCTTTTCTTTTTAAAGAACTCTCAAATAAATCACCAAAGATAGAACTAATCGCAACAAAAGCTGAAACAAGAAATGCAACACTAAAATCAACTATGCTAAGACCAACAAATGCACCACTGATAGTTGCAACCACAATACCACCGACAACACCCTCCATAGTTTTGTTTGGACTTGTCTCGCAAAAAGGTGTTTTACCAATATTTTTACCAACTGTATATGCCCCAACATCAGTCATAGCCACAACTATTAAAAGCCAAAGAAGTGACATAACCCCATATTCTTGGTACATAGTAAGTATGAAAAGCATCCCAGCTGTTGGGTAGATAAATGGGAAAAAACTATCCCATTTTAACTCTTTATTAAAAGCAATAGCACCTGCATAACCTACACCTGCTAAAACAAATAAATCATCCCCATAAGGATAGATTCCAGCAACACACCACAAAGCTATGGCGTATAAAATAAGAGAGCCGTTATCCACCCCAAAAAGTTTTTGAGCTTCACTAAAAGCAACAACATACACAACACCTAAAAAAGCCCACATAACAAAAAAGTTATCTATAAAACCAACAACCAACAAAGCACCAAGAAGCGCAAAACCAGTTACAACTCTCTGCTTGTTTGACATAAAAGCTTCAAAAAATCCCATAATATTCCTTTAAAGAGATTATATCAAATCACACTTTAATATCTAGCTTATGCAAAGTAAAATCTATATTTTCTTCATCTTCGGAGCTAGAAGATTTATTTTTGTTTCGTTTGGTTTCTTGATCAGCTTCATTTTTTTGGTGTTCTCTGTCTGGGTCAACCTCTTGATTTTCCTCTGCTGGTCTTACCTCTGCCACCTCTTGATCTCTCTCGTTTGCAGCGACCTGAGCCATCATATTTTGAAATTCTATACGGTTATTGTGGGCATTTTGCACAGATGTAGCATTTGCTGTCATCTGATTAACAAAAATCGCATTTCCAACTGCCCCAATCGCCACAACATCTCCCTTGTTATTATCTTGTATCTACCTCAATAGTTTTATACTTATTATACAACACATTCGCCCCATGCTGAATATTTACTTCCCGTCTAGGAGTATAATCGACCAAATACCTACCTTTTTCAAACATTGTAAAATCAACACACAATCTTGCGGCACTCTCTATGATATGTAATGGAAGATTTTGTTTATCTGTCGTGATAATAACATGGCATGATGGTCTCTCTTTCATATGCAACCAAACATCTCTTGCCCTGGCATTTTGAAGTAATGTTATATTGCCTCTCTCATTTTTACCAAGCTGAACCTTATAACCCTCCACCAAAAAACTCTCAATCGAATCATCTTTTTTTATCTTTTTGCTCTGCTCTTTTTTTGGAAATAAAAGTGCTATTTTTGAAACATCTTTTGCCTCTTTTACGGTATTTATAAAAAGTTTTATATGCTCTATCTTTGAACTTAAAGAAGCTTTTTCTATATAAAGATTTTTAGCTTTTTGTTTTGCTTTTTTAGCTCTAGTAAATAACGAATCTGACATCATAGAAACATTACCATAACTTCTAAGTAAATCTATCTCAACCTCATCCCCATCATAGTCATTTAACTTTACTACCCTTTGATATGGTGTTATGTTGTGCATATTTGATAAGATAAGATTTCCGTAATGTTGTAATGTTTGTGCCTCATTTTTTAGAGATACTTCATCATCAAGTGAGTCATAAAGCTTTTGAAGTTTTTTTAACTTTTTCTCAAGATAGAGTACTTTTTGTTTTTTTAAAGATTCTAAAACATTTTTTTGCTCTTTTTCATAGGTATCAAATAAAAACTTCTCAACATCTTCAAGTGGATATTCCTTCGCCTCAAAAGGAGCTTTTGGAATATCTAGTAGTTTTTGTCCGACCCTTACTTCACGAAAAGATGAAAACAAATCCACATGCCGTAGAGCTTCTAAAACTATATTTTGCTCGTCTAGGATGATAACATTTGTATATTTCCCCGTAAACTCAAACTGTAAATATGTTATCTCCTCTTTATATGCTGAAGCGATGGAAGTTTTAAATCTCAAGATTTTATCACCATTCAAAAGTTCTACATCAAGTATGCTTGAACGATTAAAGCGTTTTGATAAAACAACATCAAAAGGAGCATTATAAACTTTTGAACGAGCATAAGAAGATGCCTTAAAGATTGATGAATTTGAGCGTTGCATATTAAAATAGAGTTCATCATTTTTATCAAATGCAACTTTAATTATAGTATCGGTTACTCTATATATAGCAGATATTTTTTGAAATCTTTTCAAATAATTAACGATTTGTTTTAAGTGTGATAGTTTCATAAAGGTATTTTATCTAAGTTTTTGGTTATAATTACGAAAAACAACAACTAGAGAGTGAAAGTGCATATACCTAAAGGATTTGGGAAGAACTATTTTTCATTAATGGCTATTCAAGCTTATATATCTTTGAAAAAGATAGTAGCTATTAGTTCTTCCGTATATACCCTCAGTGGAAAACCACTTCGCATAACTATCAATTCTCCTCCTGCATCATAATTTTAACCTTTCATTTTATATGATGTACGATTTTAATCGTACTTTAGATACACACGATAAAAATCGTAATTTTAGAATAAATATAGGAATAAATATGCAAAAAAACATAAAACTATCACTAATTGTTGTTGCTCTTTTTAGCTCACTTCATGCAGATGAAGCTAAAACCATAAAGTTAAAACCACTTACAATCACTTCAACAGCTATAAAAACAGATGAGTTAAAATCAACTGATGCTGTTGAAGTTTACACACAAGAAGATATAGAAAAAAGTCATGCCAAAGATATCTATGAGTTTTTAAACAAAGAAACCTCTGTTATCTCGATGCCAAGCTATGGGAATCCTTTTACCCAAAAACTTGATATGAGAGGTTATGGGATAGGTGATGGTTATCAAAATATAGTTATCAAAGTAAATGGTAGAAAACTTAACAATGTAGATATGATACCTCAGCTACTATCATCTATCAGCCCATCTTCCATAGAGAGAATCGAGATTATCAAATCGAGTGGAATTGTTGAGGGTGGAGATGGTGCAAATGCTGGTGTTATCAATATAATCACAAAACAAAGCGATACAAAAGCGATAAGTTTTTATACAGGTATCTACAAAACTTTTGATGGAAGTTTTTATATAGGACATACAGATGATAAACTCTCTTTTAGTGTAAATGGAGAGGCTCAAAGTAACGGTGGAATCAGAGAGATAGATTCTGATGGCAACAGAGATAAAAATAAGTTTTCAAACTTTGGTTTTGAACTTGCTTATACACCCACAGAAGCATTGGAGTTCAGACTAAATGGACTTACAAGTGATATGGATGTTATCTATGCTGGGAGCCTCACTGAAGATGAATACAAAGATAATGTTTATCAAAAAGGTAATGCTAACTGGGGTTCAACTCACCAAAAATTTTCAAGTGATGTTATAGGTGCTGGGGTAAGTTATTTTATAACTGATTCTATATCTTTAAATATAGATGGCACACATGAAAAGAAAAAATCGAACTATATTACATATAATTTTATCTATCATTATGATTATAGTTCATATACAGCAAATATAGATTACTCTAGCAATAAATTTTCCATTAAAGTAGGACTGGATAATTTTGATGGAAATGTAAAAAGAAGAAACATTATTGATTTGAGTAAACTCAATAAAGCCTATTTTATAATGAGTGAGTTTTATCTGAGTGATTTTACACTAAAAGCTGGTTATAGATATGAGGAGGTGATATTTGAAAATGAAAAGAATACTGATGATAAAAAAGATTGTTTAAATGGTGTAGAGTTAGGTATAAATTACCAACTAGACAATATACAATCTATTTTTGTCAACTATTCACACTCTTACCAAAGTGCTTCACTAGATAGACTTTTTAGTTTTTCTAAAGGGACATATAATGGTTATGTAAAACCAGCCGTAGCTAGTAACTACTCTGCAGGTTATAACTATATAAGCAAAAGTAATAAATTAAAAATTTCTGCTTACTATATAGACCTAAAAGATGAGATATACTACTATAATCACAATGGTGTAAGAAGAAACACAAATATAGATAAATCACACAAATATGGACTTGATTTATATGACAAATATATTATCAACCAACAATTTAATGTGATGTTAAATTATAACTATGTTCAGGCAATCATTGACGATGAAAAAGAAAATGGAGATGATTACAGTGGTAACAAACTCCCAGGTGTGAGTGATCACAATGTAAAAGCAACTCTAAATTACCTGCCAACTCCACATGCCACAATCTCACTAACTCAGGTTTGGAGAAGTGAAGCATATGCAGCAAATGACTTCAACAATGACTTTGACCAAAAACAAGATGCTTACAACTCAACAGACATCTCAGCAACTTATACAAAAGATAATTGGGAAGTTTTTGCTAAAATAAATAACTTGTTTAATCAAAAGAATGGTTTATGGATAAGTGATGACAAAATCTATCCTGTAAACTTTACAACAACTGCTATGGCAGGGTTTAAACTAAAGTACTAGAGGTTCAACATGAGTATAAAAACTCTTTTTTTCATTCTCCTTTTTATACTCAACCTAAATGCTAATGAGAGAATCATCTCTCTTAGCCCCTCTATCACAGAGATTATCTATGCTCTTGGCAAAGGTGATGAGTTAGTTGCTACAAGCACATACTCTCTTTATCCAAAAGAGGCAACAAAACTTCCTGTTATTGGTGGATATGAAAAACCACATCTTGAGAAGATACTCTCTTTTAAACCCACTTTGGTTATTGGACAAAATTTCAACATGGGTACACTAAAAAAACTAAAACTGTTTCACATAAAAACCATCTCTTTAAATCTACAAACTCTAAATAACATCAAAACATCTATAAACAAAATATCCATATATTTAAATACACAAAAAGAGGGTAAAAAACTTGTATCAAATATAAACAATGCACTAACAAACTGCACTAAAAATAAAAAATCACATTCAGTAATGATAGTTTACGGACTTAGAGAAGATATAAAAAGTGGTGTTTATATAGCTGGACATAACATATTTTTTGAAGATATTATCTTAGCATGTGGAAATACAAATGCTTACGCATCAAAAAGTACAAATCAACCTGTATTAAATTACGAAAACATACTTTTACTAAATCCAGAACAAATCATCATCCTCCATTCACATGCCACAGAGCCAAATGTGGATGTCAAAAAAGCACTTAAAAACTGGTACGCTCTGCCAGTTTTTGCAGCAAAGCATGGCAATATTTCGGTGGTTGATGAGGATTATCTGCACATCCCATCCCATAGGGTAGCAAAAACGATAAAAAGACTTTTTTATGAGATGAGTCTCTATCATGATTGAGTTAGAAAACCTAAAAATCGAGTTTGATCAAAAAAGTATTTTAAAAAATGTAGATCTAAAAACTGATGAAGACATCACTATACTTGGTATAAACGGAAGTGGTAAAAGCACTTTGGCAAAAGCCATTTGTGGCGTACTCTCATACAGTGGTACCATAAAGATAAATGGCAAAAACATACAAACAACACCACCAAAAGAGTTGGCAAAAGAGATAAGCTACATACCTGCAAAACTTGAAAATGCAGATAATTTTATAACTGTTAGTGAGTTTGTACTTCTGGGTAGATTTGTATATAAAGAAAACTTTTTTGCATACTCAGAAGATGATAAAACAAAGGTAGATAAAGCACTAAAACTTTTTAACATAGAGTATCTAAAAGAACATCCCCTAAACTCTTTAAGCTCTGGAGAGAGTGCTTTGGTCTTAATGGCTCAGGCACTTTGCAGTGATACAAAAACCATCATCTTTGATGAACCTACAGCCAACCTTGACCCTAAAAACTCAAAAACAATAGCTCTACATATAAAAAAGCTCAAAAAAACAAAGCAGATCATCTTGATAACTCACGACCTTCATCTGGCAAAATTTATCCAAAATGAAGTTATATTTATAAAAGATAAAAAACTGCTCCATTATAAAAAAGAGTTTTTTAATGATAAAATCTTAAAAAAGTTATACGGTGTAGAATTTAACTCAATGGTTTTAAAATATGATTAAATCTACCTTCATCATCATCTCTTTGGGCATTTTAATTTTATCTCCGTTTTTTGGTGCAATTTCATTAGATATAGATGATATTTTAACTCTTGATAGCATCTCCAATAATGTATTTTTCTCCCTAAGAGTTCCACGGGTAATTTTTGCTTTTTTTGCTGGTGGTATTTTGGCTTTGTGTGGGCTTCTTTATCAAACTCTTTTTAGAAATCCACTTATGACACCTTATACACTTGGTATCTCAAGTGGTGCAGTTTTGGGTGCAGGAATCGGAATCAAACTTGGACTTGGGATTTTACTTTTTGGTTTTACTTTTGTTGGGCTGTTTAGTTTTGTGGGAGCAATTTTTAGTATATTTTTATTACTTTATCTTGCAAAGTTTTTAAACTCCTCATCAAATAACACTCTATTGCTTTTAGGTATCGCTCTCTCCCTTTTTTACTCATCTGCTTTGATGGTGGTTTTTTATACAGGTTCCCCCATTCAAAACGATACACTCATAAGATTTACTATGGGTTCACTTTCTATTTTAGGCTATAAAGAGCCTTTGATGCTTGGTTTTATGTGGGTATTACTTGTGAGTGTTGTATTTGCTTATAGATACGAACTTCAAATTATAAATATATCATCAGAGTTTGCAACACTAAAAGGTGTTGATGTCAAAAAAATAACTACTGTTTTACTTTTTATCTCATCTTTAGCAATCGCTATGCTTGTCAGCATCAGTGGACCTATCGGTTTTGTAGGCTTGGTAGTTCCCCATATAGTCAGTAAAATCTACTCAACCACCATAAACCATAAAATTTTGAAAACAACATTTTTTGGTGGAGTATTTTTAGTATTTTGTGATACCATCTCAAGAGTCATCCAAACACAAAGTGAACTTCCCATCGGAATAGTAACAGCCTTTTTGGGTGGACCGTTTTTTGTTTATCTTATAATCTTAAAGGAGCAAAAATGACTTATAAAAGCTGGTTTTACACCCATGCAAAAAAACATAAAAAAATCGTAGATAAACTATTGGCATGTGGGAAAAATGAAGATGAAATCATAGAGTACTTTTGTTTTGAGAACATGGTAAAAAATGAGATAGATTTTTGCCCACTTTATAAAAAAAATAAAAAATGTCACGATATGAAAAAACTAAATTGCTACTTGTGTGCATGTCCCCATTTTAGATTTAATGATGATGGCTTGAGTGAATATAACGGACACAAAATACTAAGCAAATGTGAGATAAACAATGGTGATACAATCGCACATGATGGAGTTATCCACCATAACTGCTCCCCTTGTTCAGTACCACATCACAAAAGTTTTATAAAAAAAGTTTTTAATGAAGATTGGGAAAAAATCATGAAAGAGTGTAACCTTGGGCGTTAAAACACAACTTACACTAAAAGAGGCTCAAAACCTCTTTAAAAACCATATCATAACAAAACTCATACCAACCACTTCTGGGATTATGGATACAACATATATAAGTAATAATTTCATCATAAAAAAATATGAAAGAGTTGTTGATGTTCAAAATGATATAAAACTTCTTGAGTTTTTAAAATCATCTGGACTAAATGTTCCCACATGCCAAGAACAAAACAAAGAGTGGTTTTTATATGAAAAACTTATGGGAGAGGAAGTAAAAAATATACAAAGCTACCACATAGTAGCACTTGCAAGATTTATGGCAAAATTTCATAGCACTATTTATGCACATAAAAGTAGTTTTGATACAACTTATCTACTAAAAACCATAAATAAAGATGAGATAAATAAACTACTAAAATATCTAAAAGAAAACTTTTTTGCATACTACAAAAAGCTCCAATCACTAAAAAACTACAATTCAAAAGCAGATGGTTTAATCCATGGTGATATGTTCAAAGACAACACCCTTTTTCAAAATCAAAAAATAGCTGTTTTTGACTTTATAGACTCCTCATATGGAAATTTTGCTTTTGATATAGCTGTTTGTTTGGTTGGGTTTGATGGTAGAAAAAATAACTATTTTATAAATCTATTTTTAAAAGTATATAACCAAAAAGCACCTAGAAAAATCACGAAAAAAGAGCTTCTTAAAGAGATGAATTTTGCATGTTCATACTATGCACTAAAAAGAATAGTTAATTACAAAAGTGTCAAACAAGCCAAGGAGTTGTTATGAGACATGGTGCAAATATTTATAAATATGCAAAAAAACTTGAGTGTAAATCAAATAAAATTATAGATTTTTCATCAAATATAAACTTTTATAACCCTAAAACTAACATCAAACTAACAAACAGTTTGTTAGTAAAGTATCCAAACACAAACTATCCAAAACTAAAAAAAGCAATCTCAAAAAATTATGACATAAAAACATCACAAATTGCACTTTTTAATGGTGCAACAACTGCCATAGTTGAACTTATAAAATCACTAAAACAAAAAAGAGTTTATCTGTATGCTCCTTTATATGGAGAGTACGAAAAAGCTGCAAAAAATAAAAAAATCATCAAAATAAACAGATTTAAAAACATATACAAAAAACCAAAACAAAACTCCATAGTAATTTTTGTAAACCCTTCTACACCAGATGGAAAATATTACAATTTAGATAAACTATTTGGCATGTGGAAAAAGAAAAATTGCACAATTATATGTGATGAAAGTTTTTTAGAATTTGAAAGCCTTAAATCTTTAAGAGACCAGATAAAAACATATAAAAAACTCTATATACTTCAATCTTTTTCTAAATTTTATGGCTGTGCAGGAGTTAGAATTGGGGCTGTTTTTTCAGACAAAACAAATATCAAAAAACTAAAAACTCCACTCTGGAACATATCTGCTTTTGATGCTTTATTTTTAAAGTTAAGACTAAAAGATAAGCATTTCAAAAAACTTTCAAAACAACTTCACAAAAAACAAAAACAACAACTATATAAGATATTAAAAAAATCAAACTTATTTGATAAAATTTACAAAAGTGATACAAACTTTATGCTTACAAAAAGTAAAAAAGCAAAAAAAATTTTTAATCATCTATTGAAACATAAAATATTAACACGAGATTGTGCAAGTTTTGATTTTTTAAGTAGTCATTATCTTAGATTTGGTGTTAAAAACACTAACAAACATAACAAATTAAAACTAACATTAAGCAAATAAATCGTACCTCAAGGTATAGCATATAAAGATATTAGCTACTCACAGATATTAAAAATGTCTATTGTCTGGGAAGGTGCATTCCTTTTTGATAAAAAGCTTTGCCATATATAAAAACTAAGGGCTTTATAAAACAACAAAAAAACAAAATCTTTGCCACATATCTACATACAATGTGGCGTATAGAGCCACGATTAAACCTCATCTTTGAGATTTAAAAAAAAGAAGATTAATAGCGATGAAAACAAATCTCATCACTATTAATTTTTTAAAAAGGAAAATGTGGATTCTATAGCTCTAGTGAAACACTTACAGTAGCTGTTGTAGAAGCATCAGGCCATGTTTGCGCTGTACCATCTGATCCAGTTGCATCATCTTTATATCTTCTAAATGCACCCGCACTCGGATCTATTTTACCATCTGTCATTTTATCAAATGCTATTGCTACATCT
>JAMOQK010000075.1 GCA_027064045.1 Sulfurimonas sp.
TCAAAGGTGATATTCGTGACAGAGAAAAACTCCAAGAGACTTTTGATAGATATGATATAGATTCTGTTATTCATTTTGCAGGGCTTAAGGCTGTTGGTGAGTCGGTTGAAAAACCACTCAAGTATTATGATAACAATATTTGTGGAACAGTGACTCTGTGTGAAGTTATGGAAGCAAACAACTGTAAAAATATTGTTTTTTCATCTTCTGCAACGGTCTATGGAGATCCACATACTACACCCATAAAAGAGGACTTTCCTCTGAGTGCTACCAATCCTTATGGAAGAAGTAAGCTTTTTATTGAAGAGATTTTGCGTGATCTTAATGTTGCAGACAGTAGTTGGCGAGTGATACTGCTACGTTATTTTAATCCTGTAGGCGCACATAAGTCAGGTACAATAGGTGAAGATCCAAACGGCATACCGAATAATCTTATGCCATTTATCTCTCAAGTAGCCGTAGGTAAGCGTAAAGAGCTGAGTGTTTTTGGAAATGATTATGATACCCATGATGGCACAGGTGTTAGAGATTATATTCATGTCGTAGATTTGGCAAAAGGGCATGCAAAAGCACTTGATAAAATGAAAAAGATGGAAGGGGTGCTTACTGTAAACCTTGGAACAGGCAAGGGATATTCAGTTTTAAATATGGTGCATGCCTTTGAGAAAGCATCAGGTAAAAAAGTACCTTACAAAATAGCACCAAGACGCCCTGGTGACATTGCAAAGTGTTATGCAGATCCAAGCTACGCCAAAGAGGTTATTGGATGGGAAGCAACGCGAGGAGTTGATGAGATGTGTGAAGATAGTTGGCGATGGCAATCAAACAATCCAGATGGTTATTTATTGCCTACTACTTAAAAAAGCCTAGTGGGTGTAAAGAAACTGATAGGTCAAGAAAAGCTCTAAAACACTTCCCCCAACGCCACTGACATCACTGGTATATTTTATACCGGTGATAAGATGATCCTGAAGATATACTTTTCCTCCATATCCTGCATAAAAGCCGTATGTAAGCCCGCTGATTTCACTGCTATAATAGGATGAAACTTCAAAAAATGGACGCCATACACGTGTATAGATAGTTGAATTTTGCATGCCATAATCAAAAACAACGCCTAGATTACAAAAATCATTTGGAAGTACTTTATCGTATTTGTTTCGGAGTTGTTCTACAACACCTTTATCACCAGATGATTCACTGTATGACCCGTAATCTGCAGAGAAAATCATTCGCATATCCGGATAACCATTGCGGAGTTGATGACCTAGAAGCGCTTGAATGTATGTCCCATCCCCTATATATATATTATCTTGAGAGTTGTATCTGTTTTTATTAACACGTACTTCAAGAGAGGTTGAGTTGAGTATGTTATAGATAAGTGTTGTTGAGAGCATATTTTTCATGCCGCCAAGACGCAGTTGAATAGATTCATTTGCTGTTATATTTTTAGCGATCTCTGCTTGAAAACTAAAGTAATTATTGAGTTTATATCTCCCCTTTATATCCGCTGTATAGTAGTTTGCCATAGAATTGGACTTTCCTATGGAAACATCTATTTCTCCCTCATCAAAAAGCTGTTTGAATCCACCATATATCTCCGTAGAACTTGAAGGTACATAAATAAGAACATCTTTATCTAAACTGGAGTTTTTATAATAGTTGAGGTGTGCAAAGATATACAGACCATCCGCAACATAAAATGCATTATTAAGTGTTATATATTTACGAAGGAGTGGATCTTGGTTAAAGTAAGATGTTTTTACCTCAAACATATCACTACGCTCTTTTGTATAGTTAAGCATCGATATATAGGCATTTTTATTTTTCTCATTCTCCTCAAGTGAATCAAAGGCAAGTGTTTGTGCAAGTGCAATCTCACCGATTTGATGTGCACCATAAGAGGCGTCATCACGAGGAATTTTATGAAGATGATAAAACAAAAGATCTTCTTTTTTGGTGTGATCTTCTTCTAAAAGTGCATCTGCAAAGTCAAGCCACAGAGGAGAATTTTGTGTATGGAGATAGACATTATGAGCCATATCTGTAGCACCTATTTTTACAGCAAGAGAGTAAGAAAGATCATTATAGTGTGCTTTTGTGAGCTTGTTTTTTGCCTCTTTGAGCTCTTTTGAAAATGTATCGATATCATCAAGATGCAAAGAGACACGAAGCCAGTCATAAAGAAATTTATCGCTGTTTTTAAGATCTGGATTATCCCGTAACTCTTTTTGCATGTTTTTTCGTAAAGTTCTAAGTGTCTGCATATGGGCATTATTGTTAAACTGTGCTTTATAAATATCATCTTCTAAAAAGAGAAAATCTTTGCTTTGCGTGAGGTCTGAGTGTTGTTCTTTGAGCTTTTGCAGATAAAAAGAGGCTTGATTGACATCATGAATGGTAAAGTAAAGCGCTGCTATTGGCAAGAGATATGCTGATGGAAGTCTAGGGTCATTTGTAATGTTGTTAAGTAGTGTCTTTACTTTTTGATTATCTCCTAACTGCAAATATAAATCAATAATTTGCAGCTGAGCACTTATAGTCTTGTTCGTGAGAGAACAGGCTTGTTGCAGAGCAGAAAAAGCTTTCTCTTTTTGATGTGAAAGAGCATAGAGACGCGCTTTTAAAATATAGTAATCTACCTGTTTTAGTAGCGCGGACTGGGTACTCTCAATCTCTTTGAATGTTTTTTCTAAAAGTGTGTACTGCTTTTCTTTGAGTGCAAGATTTGCAAAAGAGTAAAAAAGGTAAGGCAGTTTATACTTTTTAAAAGCTGCAAGTGCATAATGCATTGCCTCTTGAGGTTTTTTTGTTTTATGAACATAGATAAGCCGTTCATAATCAACTAAACGAGCATTATCATGCTTTAGAAGGCGTAAAGATGCTTTTGCTGCTTCATTATAACGTTGCAAATACCATCCAAGATCACTGAGCAGTTCATTAAGGTGCTGATTGTACTTTGTATCTAAATCATATTTATTTAAGATTGCAAAGGCATTTTTTATATCTCTGTTGACATAGTAATAGTAAGAGATAAGTTCAATATTTTTTGATGTATAGTAGTTCTCTTTTTCCATAATATCAATAATTTTTTTTGCATTCTCAAGATCTTCAAGATTTATATATAATTGTAAAGTATCGGTTAAAAGTTGTTTGTTGTTTGTTCTTTTATAGACTTGTTCAAGAAGTTTTGCAGCTTGATCTGCAATACCTATTTGGTTATAGATAAAAAGAAGACGTTTTTTATTTACTTTATTGGGTTCATTTAAATAAGTTTCTGTGACAAGTTTTTTAACATTTTCATATTGATAACTACTCAGTGCATAATCGATAATCTCTTTAGAAAGTTTTTGTTCTTTTGTACGATAGTAGAGATACTCCATATATGGGAATGCTTCCTTTGCACGTCCCATCCATCGAAGTATTTCAGCCATTTTTTGATTCCAATAGAGAGAATGTGGATACTCATGTATGCCTATTTGTGCAGTTTGGAGTGCGTGAGTGAGATCCTCTGAATACAAAAAGGCTTGCAGTATAAGATGCAACTCATTATCGTGGTAGTCAAACATACTGTTTTTTTCTTTGTTACTATTATATTGAGGTGTTTGCGTGTTTTTAAATCTGTATCTATAGCTAACAGCTAAAGAGGCTTGATGATAACGTTCTTTCAATTGGTCTAATTTTTGGTTTGCATCTTTTACATGCTCAAAACAGCCACAACGCATAGTTAGAGTTTTTGAGATCTCCATAAGTTGACATTCATTTGGGTAATTATCTAGTTTTTTGATTACATTTTCTTTTTGGCTTAGTGGTGCAGAGAAGAGCTGTACTGTGTAACAGGTATCTTCTTTTTTTGCAAAAAGAGATGTAAAGAAGAGCAAAAAAAGTAGTAGTTTCATTGTTGTTTCTCTCTTTGTTTGAGTTTAAGCATCTTCTTGGCAAGTCGATTTGCTCTTTTTAAATCATTCACGGCAAGATAGAGTTTTAGTAAAAAAATGCGTGCTTTTTTGCTGCCAAAAAAATCTTTTTGATATTTATCGGCTAGTCTGCCAGCTTCTTTGAGATAGTTGCCTGCCTGTAAGCTTTTAAGTGCTTGCATCCAGTAGTACAGGCGTTGTTTATAGGAGTTGCTTTTAGAAAAGAGTTGCATGTAATTGTCTGCAGCCTCTTTGTACTTTTTATTGCCTAGATAGAACTGCGAAAGTTTTTCTCTCCAGTAAGTAGATTTTTGCGCTTCTTGTTCTAAAAAAGCTTGTGCAAGTTGAGGTGATTTGTAATGATATAAAATATAATATTTTGCCTCTTGCCACTTTCTTCTATGCTGCGAGTCCTTTTGAATAAGCATATCTAAATAGTTTAGGGCTGCATCATAATGGTGCAGTTCGTTTGCAAGGTAATAGGCAGTTTGAAAGTACTCTACTTTTGGGTTTTGAAGTAAAAGTTTTTGTATTAGAAAATAAGCACTCTGTTTATCTTGTAAAAAGAGAGACTCTTTATAGAGCCATTCAAGATCTTTGGATGAATAGAGGTGCTGAAGAATAATAAAACGATTCAGCTCACGCATCTCTTGAAGTAGTTTTTTCGCTTCTGTGTATTTTTTATCTTTAAGAAGATAATAGTAGTCCTCTTTAGCAATTTTATAACTTAAAAGATATGTTTTTTGTTGTATCTTTTTATTTTTCGAGGACTTGAGTAGTTTTAAAAGACGGTAAGCAAGATCTCTTTTATTGCCGCGGAGTGATTGTTTAGCAAGGTTAAACATCAACTCTTCGTTATTAGGGTCATTTTGTAGCATATTTTTAAGATAGAGCATACTGAGGTCATAGTTTGCATCTTCTGAAAGGACTTGCTGTTTTAAAAGATCTTTTGGATAGAGTAAAATAAGAATAAGTGTAAAAGCAGCAAATCCAATAATAATTTCTTTATAAGTTGCTACATAAGGCTTCTTATTTTCTACAGTGTACATCTATAGTAGCCTCGTTTATATTTTTGTAATATATGTTAAAGTGCTTATGTCTCTTTTTGAGAGTAAAAGATTTTGGCATGACTTTGACTTTACACTCTTTGGGAATATATAAGCTACATTCCAAAGGTACGTGTGCTTTGAGTTTGAGTGAAAAATCTTTTGACAATCGATGTAGCTCTTTAATCTGTCCATTAGAACTGATAAGATAAGGAGTGTTTTGTGCTTCTTTTTTTTGAATAAGAACTTCTTTTTTAGTGCCAATATGTAAATAGTTTCCTTGAGTAATTTTTCTATATCCGGCAATATTGTTATTTAACTGTATCTCCTTAAACTTTAGGGTGTCAAAGCGGAGAGTTTTAAGGGAATTCATACCTGCAACGTAGTAGCTGTCGTTAGTAATCTTTGCAATTGAAGCAGTATAGTAGTCCATTACTTTTGGAATATATTCAGAAG
>JAMOQK010000076.1 GCA_027064045.1 Sulfurimonas sp.
CATCAAAAACACGTCCGGCATAATTTACTCTACTCTCACCTGCAATAAATGCTGCATCTTGTTTAGGCTTATGCACAAGTTCATAATACTCTTTTGTTTTTTGTAATATCTCTTGTTTGAGTTGTTCTTCTTTAGTCATTATTCTTTCCTACTGTTTGTTGTATTGCTTTTTTTAAGCTAAATTGTTGCTTCCATCCAGGTACTTTTTCTCCATTACTCCATGGATGCATCACTTCCCTTTCTCTATACTCTCTAGCACCCCACGTAATATTTAACGTAGAGTTTGTTGCTTCTTCAAAAAGAGTTGCAAGCTCTTTTAAAGAGAGCTTTTGTTCTTGTGTGACTACAAAAGTTCTATTTTTAAAGCTTTTAGCCTCCGTACTGTTTAAATGTTTCACTAAAATGAGATAGGCATTCACTACATCATCAATATAACTGATATCTATAAGCTGTTCACCCTCAGACATCTCTAAAGTTTCTTTTGTTTTTGCAATTTTACTCCAAAGATTAAAGACTTTATTGCGTGTGTCATTTGGACCGAAAGTATCATTGAGTTTTATTGTAGTAAAAATAATCTCAGAGGTCTCAATATAATATTTTGCAACACTCTCAAAAGCCTCTTTTGTTGCGGCATAAAGATTCACAGGATTATACGCATCACCCTCAAAATGTTGCCAAAAAGTACCTGTATTTATAAACCATTTAATGTTAGAATGTTTTGCTGCTTCTAAAAGTTCTGTACCAAAGGTTACATTAGAGTTTATAAGCATAGCTATATCTTTAGGAGTGTGTGTTGCTAAAAAAAGTGATGCCAAGTGGATAATACCGCTAAAATTTTCTTTTTGTGTATAGGCAATTAAATCTTCAACCTCTCCACTATACTCAAAAAAGCTCACACCCGAATCAATACTCTCCCGATTACTACCTTTTCTTATAATAACATGCACTTCAAAACCATTTGCTATTAATACTTTTACAAGATTTTGACCAATAAACCCGGTAGCACCTGTAACTAAAACTTTCATTAATACTCACCACTGATAAATGGAGTTTTAAACTCTGAAAAGTGCTCAAAACTTAAATCTCTTGCTGAGAGTTGTGGACTCTCACACTGCCAGTCAAATCCAAAAGAGTTATAAGCAACTCCGCCATCATTCTCTGGAGCATAGCTAGTTGTCTGCATATATGTTACATTTGTGTTGTCTTGAAGCGATTTAAAACCATGTGCCAATCCCTTAGGAATTATAAGGACTTTTGCATTTTTATCGGAGAGTTCCAGAGAGTAGAATTTTCCATAAGTTGGTGAGTCTGCTCTTAAGTCTAATACTACATCTAATATTTTTCCATAAGGAACATACACTATTTTAATATGTGCATGTGGAGGAGTTTGAAAATGCATACCGCGAATCACATCTTTGTTTGAGATCGAGAAATAGGTCTCTTTAATCTTAATCTCCAAACCATTCTCATAAAAAAAAGCATCATTAAATGTCTTTATAAACTTTCCTCGACTATCTTCAAAAACTTTGGGTTCTAGTACCATAAGCCCTTCAATTTCAGTTTTTAGCATTTGCATATTATATGGCCCACTCTATTTTTTTTATCTTAGCATCACGAATATACTCTTGAAGATTCTGCTGTGTTTGAATCTCTTGTGACTCATAAAAAGATTTGTACCAAGTAACAGTTTTTTCAAAGGTCATCTCACTATTCCATACATCTTTCCATTTAAGTTGGATATGTGCTTTTGAACAGTCAAGTTTTAGTAGATTTGCTTCGTGTAACTGCTCTGGATTTTGATTGATTTCATAATCAATTTTATCCCAGTACTTTTTCACTTTCTTAACAAGCTCTTCTACGTTAATACTACCTTCATCACTCGGACCAAAGTTCCATGCTTCACCAAATATAATTTGCTCTTGAAGTAACTTCTGTCCAATGTGCAAATAACCGCTCAGAGGCTCAAGTACATGTTGCCATGGTCGTGTTGCATGGGGGTTTCTAATACTTACTTTTTTGCCCTCTGAGACACTCAACATAATATCTGTTAAAAGCCTGTCTGCTGCCCAGTCACCACCACCAATGACATTTCCTGCTCTACAGCTTGCAAGCAGTGTATTGTGTGATTTTTTATACTCATCTCTATTAAAGTAGGAGTTTCTATAGGAGTTTGCAAGCAGATCTGCACAACCCTTTGAAGAGCTGTATGGATCATAACCACCCATTGGGTCATTTTCTCTATATCCCCATACCCACTCTTTATTCTCATATGCTTTATCACTTGTAATATTAACGATAGCTTTTACATTAGCTTCTCTACAAGCCTCAAAAACTTTTAGAGTTCCCATTACATTTGTTTCATATGTCTCTATAGGATTTGCATAAGAGAGTCGCACAAGCGGTTGAGCAGCAAGATGAAAAACTATGTCTGGTTTATATTTATTAAATACCTGCTGTAACCTGTCTAAATCTCTAATATCTCCTATAATAGAAGTCATATTTAGATTTAAAAGTTCAAAATGGCTAGGAGTTGTCGGTGCTTCAAGCGAATAGCCTATCACTTTTGCACCCATTTGTTCCAGCCAGAAACTAAGCCAACTTCCTTTAAAACCTGTATGTCCAGTAACTAGTACAGTTTTATTTTTATATATACCACCAAAGAGTCTGTGCATTACCAAACTTTCCATGGAGCTTTATTTTTTTCCCACATTGATTGGAGTTGATGTTTATCTCTAAGTGTATCCATCGGCTTCCAGAAACCATGATGTTTATAGGTATATATCTCACCATCTTTTGCAAGATTTTGAAGTGGTTTTTGCTCAAAGATTGTACTGTCACCCTCAGTGATATAATCAAATACTTTAGGCTCACATACAAAAAAGCCTGCATTTATCCATCCACCCTCATTTTTCGGTTTTTCTTGAAAACTTGTAACTCGATTATCTTCTTCAATATTGAGTGCTCCAAATCTTGCATCTGGCCGTGCAGAAGTCATGGTCATTGCTTTTCCATGAGATTTATGAAATTTAACAAGTTCTTCTATATTGATATCACTCACTCCATCACCATACGTTAACATAAATGGCTCGTCACCTACAAAATTTTGTGCTCTTTTTACACGACCACCGGTCATACTGTTGAGTCCTGTATCTAAAAGAGTAACTTTCCATGGTTCACTGCTATTGTTATGTACTTCCATAGAACCATCTCTCATATCAATCGTCACATCACTTTGATGTAAAAAATAGTTTGCAAAGTACTCTTTGATATAGTAACCTTTGTACCCAAGAAGAATTACGAATTCATTAAAACCATAATAAGAATAGAGCTTCATAATATGCCAAAGTATAGGTTTTGCTCCAATCTCTACCATCGGTTTTGGTCTAACATCTGTTTCTTCACTGAGTCTTGTTCCAAACCCACCCGCTAGTAATAGTACCTTCATAATTTATCTATCCTTTCAAAATCATCGTCGAATCTCTCTATATCATCTTCACCGGTATAGCTACCTACTTGTGCTTCTATTATAACCAATGCTTCATTAGTATCATTTGAGAGACGGTGCATATCACCGGCTTTTATATAAGTAGATTCATTTTCATTAAGTATAAAACTTTTCTCATTTATAGTTACGGTTGCTTTACCACTCACAACAATCCAATGTTCATTTCTAAACTTATGTTTTTGTAAAGAGAGTCTTTTCCCCGGTTTTACTTCTATTCGCTTGATTTTATATCCATCACTATCCTCAAGTACGGTATAAGTACCCCATGGCCTATGTCCTGTTAAATGAATATTATGTAACTCAGTTGTTTTTTTCAATTTACTTACAATATTTTTTACTTTCTGAGAGCTTCCTTTTTTACTTACTAAAAGAGCATCACCTGTATCTACAATAATTAGATCTTCTACATCAACTGTTGCAATATATTTATCATCACTATAAATTAAATTATTTTTTGAATCAATAGCAATATATTTTTTGCTTACTGTATTATTATTTTCATCTTTTGGCAATTCTTCAAAAAGAGCATCAAAACTTCCAACATCACTCCATGCGATATCTGCAGGTACAACTTTTACTTTTTTACTCTTCTCCATCACGGCATAATCTATACTATCTTCTGGTATATTTTGCATATCATCATACCCTATACGGATTACATCAGCTTTTTTAGCATTACTATATGCATTTAATGATGCCGTATATATCTCTGGAGAATATTTTTTGAGTTCTTCTAGAAATATTCCTGCTTTAAACATAAACATGCCACTGTTCCAGTAATAATTTCTAGCATCAAGATATTTTTGTGCAGTTTGAATATCCGGTTTTTCATGAAAAGCTTTAGCATCAATTCCATCTGCCTCTATATATCCAAAACCTGTTTCTGCAAATGTCGGTGTAATACCAAAAGTTACCAAATTATTATTTTGAGCTAACTTTCTTGCTTTTTCTAGAACCTTACTGTATTCACTTTCATCTTTAATAAGATGATCTGAGGGAGTTACTAAGACTATCTCATCTTTTTCTAAAGCAAAACATGCAAGAGCAATAGCAGGTGCAGTATTACGGCCTTTTGGTTCTAATAGATACTTATTATTTTCTTTACCCAGTTCTTCTAGTTGATCAAGTGCTAAAAAATATTGTTCAACATTTGAAACTATAAATTGAGAATCACAAACTTTAGAATTTCTCTCAACTGTTAATTGAAACAGCGATTTATCGTCAAAAAGTTTTACAAATTGCTTTGGCATAAGCGTACGGCTTATCGGCCATAGCCGTGTTCCACTACCGCCACAAAGAATAATATTAGTCATTTTTCAAATACTCCAACTCCTTCTGCAACTCTTCATACTCAGCTTTTTTTCTCTCTATAAACTTCTGTATGAGATCTATTTTGGCATGTATCCCCTCTTTAGTCAGAAGATATTTATACTGGTTTTTATTTTTATTTTCAAAGAAATTTTCAGCTTTTATAAGACCTTTTTTTTATCAGGGCTTTGATGACATAGTTTACTTTGCCTACACTTAAGCTCAGCTCATCAGCTAAAGATTTTTGGCTTTTTGTGATTTCAATTTTTCTAAGCACATTGAGTGTTAATTCTTCATTTTGCAATATATTTCCTAAAAAGCATAATATAAAATTCAATTATTGAATGATTGTAGTATTGTAGCTTTTTTTCTTAAAAACGGCAAATTATGTTTGCTTATGTTAGTTGCGAAATTTAAAAAGAAGTTAGTAAATTGTTGTGATTGTATTGAAGTGGTGGCCTGTCTCGGAATCGAACCAAGGACACAGTGATTTTCAGTCACTTGCTCTACCGACTGAGCTAACAGGCCTTTTGAAGAGTTGGAATTATAATCATACTTAACTGAA
>JAMOQK010000077.1 GCA_027064045.1 Sulfurimonas sp.
TATCTCTTTTTGCACATACTGACTCAGCCATGCACCAATAGGTGTTGCTATCATAATACTTACAATAAGAGGAATAGCAAACTTAATATCTAAAACACCACGAAAAAAGTTCATAATTGATGCAGTAATGGTTGAAGCAGAGTTAATGAACAATCCGATGGCTTTTGCCAGATTTAAAGGCATACCCATCATAGAAAAGATAGGCACCAATCCTATCGCTGAACCAACACCTCCCATAGAAAATAGTGTCGAAAGAGCTAATGTCAAGAAAAAATATATGATATAATACTCCATTTTAAAGTTTTATCCCTTTTGCTTTACCACCTTTAAGGGCATCCATAAGTCCTAACAACCCACCTATTAAATATTTCACTTCAAATCCTTCAGTTGAAAGATATATTCTTGCCATATTTGAGCGATTTGTTCTTGGACAAGCGACGACAATCAGTTTATCTTTTGGTAGTTCATCAAGTCTATCTGGCAACTCATTTGCAGGAATTTTTAGACCAAAGTTCAACTGCCAAACAGCTGTTTCAAAGGGAACACGAACATCAATAAGTTCACACTTTTTTTCATTATACATAGCAATAAAATCTTCAATTTCTATTTGCATACCATCCATTTCACTCGGTACTATTTTTCTAACTAACTCTTGCATTGTTTATCCTTTTAGTTTATTTATATAATCTCTTAGACCTTCTACTTTACTTTGCATTTCAAATTCCTTTAACTAACCGTTTAGTTAATTATATAACTGTTTGACTAATAAACAACTTAATAAATTTGTCATATTTTTTATGGGAATATTATAGAAACATCTTGGTTTCTTACCAACGCAGAGAAGATAACTGAGGTTTTTAAACCCCAATTTTTTAGTTAAGTCTTTAGTTTCTTTCCAAAGCATTTAAATCTTTAAATGCTTCTACAACTCTTTCAACTAAACTTTCCTGACCAGCTCTTATCCATTTTCTTGGATCATAGTATTTTTTATTTGGTTTATCTTTGCCCTCTGGATTTCCGATTTGTCCTTGGAGATACTCATGATATTTTTCAACATATCCACGAACACCATTCCATGTTGCCCATTGAGTATCTGTATCAATATTCATCTTAACTACACCATAACCAATAGCTTCACTTATCTCAGATGGAAGTGAACCTGAACCACCATGAAACACAAAATTAACAGGTTTTTCACCAGTATTGTGTTTTTTATCTATATATTTTTGAGAATTATCTAAGATTTTAGGTGTAAGCGTTACATTTCCAGGTTTATAAACACCATGAACATTTCCAAACGAAGCAGCAATAGTAAAGTTTGGTGAAACTGTTCCAAGTGCTTCATAAGCCAGAGACACATCTTCTGGTTGAGTATATAAAAGTGAATTATCCATATCTGTATTATCTATACCATCCTCTTCACCACCTGTACAACCAAGTTCTATCTCTATACTCATACCAATCTTACTCATTCGTTCTAAATAAGTTTTACAGATTGAGATATTTTCTTCTAAAGGTTCTTCTGAAAGGTCAAGCATATGAGACGAAAAAAGTGGTTTTCCGACATGATTAAAATACTTCTCTCCAGCATCCAAAAGACCATCTATCCAAGGAAGTAGTTTTTTTGCAGCATGATCAGTATGTAAAATCACAGCAACACCATAAGCTTCAGCTACACTATGAACATATCTTGCACCTGCTATAGCACCAAGTATTGCTGATTTTTCTGCTTCATTACTCAAACCTTTTCCTGCAAAAAAAGATGCTCCACCATTACTAAATTGTATAATTACAGGGGAATTAACCTTTGCTGCGGCTTCTAAAACACCATTGATAGAGTCTGTATTTACAACATTAACTGCAGGAATAGCAAATCCCTCTTTTTTTGCATGCTCATAAACTTTAACAACATCATCGCCAAATAAAACTCCAGGTCGCACAATATCTAATATACCTTTACTCATAATAAGCCATCCTAAAAAAATAATTTTGCAATTATAACTTTTTTCATATATATTTTATGTTAAAATGCATGAAAATTATGATTGAATGTGTTTATAAGCTTTAATTCAATGATTTGGGGAGGGTATATGAGATTAACAATAGATGAATATTCAAAACATTTTAGAATGTCAAAAGAGATGATAAACTCAAAACTTCGTGCAAAAAAACTAAATTATATCATAGAAAATGGTACGACTTATATCATAAAAGACTCATCTGCAGTTCAACAAAAAGCGATTGCAAAACCAAAAACAACTGTTGCAACAGTGTTTGCACTTTACCAAAGAGAAAACAAACATCTAAAAGAAAAGATTGTACAACTTGAAGCAAAAATAGATAAGCTCATAGATGATAAAGAGCAGATGCTTCGTGATGAAAGAGATAAAATAGAAACTCTTTACAATTCAAAAGATGAACAACTAAAAAATATTTTAGAACTAATAAATACAAAATTAATATTAGAACAAAAGACACAAACTATACATGAAGTTGAAACTTTTGAAATAAAAGAAACTCCCCATAAAAATGATGAAAAAGCTGATACGCATATAGTGGAGTTAAGAGAGTATCTAAAAACACTAGATTTAAAACCACACCAAAGAAAAGTGATAAAAAAAAGGTTTCTAGCTGTGTATGACAGTGATATAAGAGTTATTAAACAAAACGGAAAACTATACTTAGACTTCTCAAAATACGACTATAGCGATCTTTTGGAGTATTAAAACAAACTATGATTAAAATGGAAAAACTAAAAACTAAGAACATAAAAGAAGCCATAGAGGCTTTTGCTCAAAAAAATCTAATACCCTCTCAAGATTGTGGATTTTCGATAAATAGTGTAGATACATTTATCAAAACAACATCTCTCGAAGAGTTTGAACTCTTTAATGAAAATGTAAATGAGATATATAAAGATAAAAATAAAATTTTAAATGAACATGTATCGTTTCAACAAATCTACACCATAACCATTAAAGAGCAGTTAAAAAAGACTATACAACTAGACTATTCTATACAACTCGGAAAATACTCAACAAATCCAAAAATCATCATTCAACCAGACTCGGTTATACCATATAAAAAGTTTAAACCAAAAGAGATTTATACTCTTCTCATAAGAGAATTAAACAAAATAAAAGCTAAACATAAAATCTTAATTGGTATTTTCGATGCTCCAATGTTAAATACACTAAAAAAGTTTGTAAAGCATCTATATGCTGATAAATTTGTAAAAAAGATTGCCATACCTCTTTTTGATGGGATTGAACCTGAGATTACACGACCAAGTTCACTTATAATGCACTTTCAAAACAAGAATGCTCAAGAACAACTTATCGAGGTAGAAGAAGGGGAAGTTCTTGTTGAATTTATAAAACCATGTTTTGGGAAAAATGGTCTCAATGCTTTTGGAGAGTTCATAGATAACGGAAATGGAGAAAATAAAAAAGATTTGGATGCTATTGTAGATACAGACAGTATTATGATTGAAGAAGATGACAAAAGAAAACTATACAAAAGTAAGAAAAAAGGTTTTGTAAGCTTTATCAATAAAAGGCTTATGGTAGATAATAAAGTAAGGATGTCTAAACTATCACGAGTACAAAACTCTCTAGCAAAAGATGAGGACAACAATATAGAAGTCCATGTCGAACAAAATGATACAACAAAAGACAGCATAGGGGCTGGAGTTGAATTAACTTCTCAAGTAGTACATATAACAGGTCATATTGGGGCAAATAGTATTATAGAAGCAGAAGATTTACAGGTGGATGGAGCGACACACCAAGATTCCACTCAATTTGCAAAAGTAGCACGAATAAACAGACACAAGGGAACGCTAAGATGTCACAAAGCTAATATCAAACTACTTGAAGGTGGTGAAGTTCACGCAACAATGGTAGATATTGAAGCATCACTTGGTGGAACAGTACATGCACAAGATGTAAAGATAGGACATGTAAAAAACAATTTAAAAGTATATGCCTCAAACTCAATAACAATTAGACTAGTAAGTGGTGAAGACAATATTTTTAAAATCAACTACAAAGATGTTCCAATTTTAAATTCAAAAATAGACCTCATTCAAGAAGATATAAACGATTTAAAATACTCACTAGAAGAAGCTAAAAGACACGCCTTGTCTAAAGTTGAGAGTATAAAAAAAGAGATTAAAGCATTAAAAAATGAGATAAATACCATCAAAAATTCAACGCTTGATGCTAAAATCACTATAGAAAAGCCATTAATAGGTCTCAATACTATAATCTTTACTCTAAACAATACAGATGAGCTAATCTACAAAACAGAACCTGGTCACTATGAACCTTTTTATCTTGAGATTAATGAAGATAGAGTAACACTGCACCCTGTAGGCAAAACAATCACAATATAAACTTATCTATTCCTTAAACAAACTAATCCCATTAACATACAACTTTATAAAAATATATTTTTCACACGGTTTTCCGTATATAATATAATATATAATAGATTAAATATATAATTTAAATACTATTTTGTCTATTTTATAGCATCTAAAATATACTATCATGTATAATTAAGTATATATTCCGTATAATTTCACATGCAAATAGATGATCTTTTTAACATTCTTCACAACTCTTTAGAGTATCAAAACAATGGGAAAAAAATATCTTTAAAAGATATGGCTTCTTCACTTGGTATCTCTATGAGAACATATCAAGACTGGAAGCTAGGACGAGCGAAACCACAAGCTGCTTCTACAGTTATAAAAATGTTGGGGAAGCTAGATGACGATGAGATTATAAGAGCAGTCAGAAAGATAAATAAACTTGACAACAGAGGCAATTATTAATATGGGTACTTTAACACAGAGTGAAAGAGATGGACTAGAAGATGTATTTTTATCTATCAATTCACAAGGAATAAAATATCAAAAAATCAAAAAATCACCCTCTTTAATAGTCTCAAAAGATATAAGTATTTTTATGAGTAAGCTATTAAAGAAAGCTAAACTAGGGCTAAAAGAGAATAAATTATTAAAATTTATAACTATTTTAGGCAAAAGAAGAAATATTTAAGCAAAGAAACTATAAAGTGTCCATAACTGAATTATTTGCAAATTGGGTTGATTTAAATCTATTTGAAATGATTTCGGAAAATTTCATTATCTAAGGGCAAATTCATGAACAAAGCGCAATTCGTTGAATTAGTACAAGCAAGTGGTAACTATAAAACTAAAGTTGAAGCTGAAGCAGCTATCAAGGCATTCACAGAAGCTGTGGCTCAAGCTTTAGTAAAGAAAGAAGATGTATCTTTGGTTGGTTTTGGTAGTTTTGTTGCTACATTACAAAAAGGTAAAAGTGGTAAAGTACCGGGTACTGATAAAACTTATACTACTCAAGATAAAATGGTTCCAAAATTTAAAGCTGGTAAGGGTCTTAAAGACCGTGTAGCTGCTGGTGAATAATCTTATCGTTGCCATATAATTTTATTTTATGGCAACGACAGCTTTTTTTGATATGAGTTTACCTTTTTTCAAATCTATATTTAAACAAAAATCCCCATACGATGATTTGTCAAATTCAAAAATATTAAAAACTTTAAAAAAACTATCAGAAAACAACAATCTTCTTTTGTATGAAAATATAACTATATATCATCATAGCAAAAGTTTTTTTATCCCTTTACTTATTTTAGATCCAACAAGAGGCATATATATTTTTGAATATAAAATCTGGTCACTAAAAGATTTAAAAAATGCAACGGCACAAGCATCACAAAATCAAGATATATCCGATCAAAGCCTAGCTTTTGATAAAACACATAAAATTATTAGAGAGCGATTTAATGAATTAACACACAATAACGGTGTTGACATATTTAACTTTGCACTAATGGAAAATTTAATTCTTCAAGATTATGAACAATTAGATATTTCATTACAGAAACTTTTACCAAAAAGTAAAATAATTTTTAGCGATGATAATGAGATATTACAAAAGCTCCAAAATGTAAAAGAAGCAGATGACACACTTCCTGATGTAGCACATATAATGGGTACACTACTTATGCAATATTTAATATTATCCGATAATGATACTATGCACATGGCATCTCCTGAACAAATGAACTTTATAGATAGTGAAGTTGTTGCTCATCAAACTCTTTTTGGATACAATTGCTCAGGCAAAACAAGTGCTATACTTTTAAAAACTATTCTTTATAGATTAAAACATCCAGACAAAAAAATAGTTCTTATATCTCCAACCGTACTTTCTTGTGATATACTAAAGAAAAGACTTTTAAATATTGTTGAATATGCCATCATAGAATTAGATATAACCTCCATAGAAATTATTACACCTATAGAATTACTTAATAGACATTTAGCTAAATATCATAAACCACTTTTAAATACAAACATATATATTGATAGTATTTTAATGAAGAAAAAATTTCATGTGGCAGACCTAATTATCTGTGATGATTGCGATTTTATTGGTGATGATTTTATTTTATATCTAAAACATATACAAAAAAACTCAAATTTATTACTATCAACTAGCCAAACAACACCTGATGCCCTTTTTAAATTTACAAAAAGTTTTTATCATGAAAATATATATATTGAGTTTATAAAAACAAACCCACATGCCAAAGCATTACAAACTGTTGCCAAACTACTTCAAAATCATGAAGCAAAAGATATTTTAATAGTCTCTGATGAACTCTCAAAAAAACAACTTAATGAGGACTTGGAATTTTTTATAGAAGAAGATGTAATTTGTTTAGATAGTTCAAAAGGCTTGATAGAACAAAATTTGGAAAATTTACTGCTCACAACATACAACCAAATAAGCTCAATTAGTGCAAAATTTGTTATACTTTTAAAAGTAGATGACATTTCAGAGTTAGAACTAAAATATGCTATGAGTTCAGCCAAAGAAAATGTTACTATATTGTATGAAGATGAGGATGATACAATCATCAATCTAAAAAAACATTTTAAAGACAGAGGAAAATAGATGAAAAAAATCGCACTACTACTTTTGATGGTGTTAGCAATAACACTTAATGCTCAAAGCAAAAACCCACATGTCATTTTAGAGACTACTCAGGGCAATATAGAGTTAGAACTATATCCTGATGTTGCACCTTTGGCAGTTAAAAACTTCATAACACATGTAAAAGATGGTTATTACAACGGCATCGCTTTTCATCGCATAATTAAAGGTTTTATGATTCAAGGTGGTGATCCAACAGAAAGTGGTAGGGGTGGAGAAAGTATTTGGAAAAAACCTTTTAAAGATGAGTTTAAAAATAAAACCTTTGATAAAGCAGGAATATTAGCTATGGCAAATGCTGGTCCAAACACAAACGGAAGTCAATTTTTCATCACAACAGCACCAACACCTTGGTTAAATGGGTATCATACTATCTTTGGTCAAGCAACAATAGCATCAATAAAAACCATAAAAAAACTTGAGAATGTAGCTACTTCTGGGCGTAGAGGTGGAGATAGGCCTATTGTTCGCCAAGAGATTATAAAGGCTTATATAAAATAGTTGTAACTGTTTTGTAATTAAAATTAGAGACAATTACACACCAAAACCCAAAAAGAGGATAGTATGGAAATTCAGACTATAAAAAAACTTGAAACAGAGGCACTAAAAAAGAGTGGAACAGACTTTACTAGGCTAGGATTTGCTCTATTTTTCATGATAGCAGTTCTAACATTTAGCTTTTTAAGTAACGGTAGTATTCCAAACAATATGTTCTTGGCAATTGCAGCACTAATAGGTGCTTATATGGCTATGAATATTGGGGCAAATGATGTTGCAAACAATGTCGGACCTGCTGTTGGTTCAAAAGCACTTACACTTACAACTGCAATCATTATAGCCGCTGTTTTTGAAGCTGGTGGAGCTTTAATCGCTGGTGGAGAAGTTGTTAAAACTATAAAAAAGGGTATTATCGATATATCTGCTTTTGGTGGAAATGCAGATCCGTTTATCTGGGCGATGATGGCCGCACTTTTAGCAGCTGCACTTTGGCTTAACTTCGCAACTGCTATGAAAGCACCAGTTTCTACAACACACTCTATCGTTGGTGGTGTTATGGGAGCAGGTGTTGCTGCTGCTGGATTTAATATAGTATCTTGGGGGACAATGGGTAAAATCGCTGCTTCATGGGTTATTTCACCAGTCCTCGGTGGTATAATCGCAGCCACATTTTTATACTCTATCAAAAAATCAATAGTTTTTAAAGATGATAAAATCAAAGCTGCAAAAACATATGTACCTATTTTTGTAGCTTTAATGTCTTGGGCTTTTATAACTTATCTCACACTAAAAGGTCTCAAAAAGATCTGGCCTCAAGTTGTTGATATTTTAAATATAATCCCCTTAGTATCTATAGAGATGAGCAAAAAACCAACTTTTACAACTGCTCTTATATTAGGCTTTATATTCTCAATAGTGGTTTACATATATGTTAAAACTAAATTAACATCAAACAAAACAACTCTTAAAAATAACAAAGACTCAGTAAATACACTCTTTACAATCCCTCTTATCTTTGCAGCCGCCCTACTAAGCTTTGCTCATGGAGCAAACGATGTGGCAAATGCAATCGGTCCACTAGCTGCCATCAATGATGCCATTGTAAATGGTGGTATATCTTCAAAAGCTAGTATCCCACTTTGGGTTATGGGTGTTGGTGCATTGGGAATTGCACTTGGACTTGCACTTTATGGACCAAAGCTTATAAAAACTGTCGGTAGTGAGATAACTGAGCTTGATCAAATCAGAGCTTTTTCTATCGCTATGGCTGCTTCTATCACTGTTATTATAGCGTCTCAACTTGGACTTCCTGTAAGCTCAACTCATATCGCAATTGGTGGTGTTTTCGGTGTTGGTTTTTTAAGAGAGTGGTTACATCTTAATGATACAAATACAACTATTGAAGAAAATATTTCAACAATCAAAGATGAAAAACAAAATCTAAATGCTTATACTTCAGAATTAAAAACTCTTGAATTGAAAGATAATAAAACACAAAAAGATTACGAACGCATAGTAACTCTTTATAAGCTAATAGCAGATGAAGAAAAACTTATAAAATCAACTAAAAAAGATATTAAAAAAGCTAAAAAAGTTGAATTTGTAAAAAGAGATGCTATCAAAAAAATTATAGCTGCATGGGTTATCACAGTTCCAGCAGCCGCAGTTCTTGCAGCAGTGCTATTTTTTATGATAAAAGGTATTATGGCTTAATCCCTTTTCATATATGGATTTAATCTTAAAAGGATTAAATCTGCAAGCATATTTCCCAATAGTGTTAAAAATGATGTTATCATCAAAGTTCCCATAATAATAGGATAATCACGAGATAATGCCGAGATAAAAAACAACTGTCCCATACCCTCTATACCAAAAATAGACTCTAAAATAACACTTCCACCAATTAGTCCTGGTAATGAAAGCCCTAACAGAGTAACAATTGGTGGTAAAAGATTTGGTAAGATATAGTAACGAAGCAAATCTTTTTTCCCTATACCACGAGATAATGCAAAATAATAATAATCACTTTTTAAAATCTCTAAAGTTAAAGAACGGATATATATTATCATACTTCCAAGACCTACAAAAATCATAACTCCTATAGGTAAAGCAAGATGCCAAGCCATATCTAAATAATTTACCAAACCTGTTTTTTCTTCAATAGAATGAAGCCCAGCAATAGGAAACAAATCAAGCTTTAATGAAAAAAAGATGATAAAAAGTAAGGCCAAATAAAATGATGGCATTGAAAAAGAGATTAAAGAGATTTGACGAATAATATAATCACTTTTTTTCTCATAGTTTAATGCTGCTTTGATACCCAAGTAAAGAGATATAACAAAAACAGATATAAGTGAAATAATATTCATCGTTAAAGTTACAGGTAAACGCTTAAATATCTCACTACTAACATCTTGCCCACTTGCAAACGAGATACCAAAATTTAGATGCAACATATTTGTTACCCAATCAACATACTGCATCAAAAGTGACTTATCAAGCCCATAAACAGCTTTTAACTGTTCAATAGCTTCTTTAGTCATATTTGGATTTAATTCACCAGCTGAAAAAAAACTATTCGGCGCTAAATGTATAGCCAAAAACGATACAATGGAGATTAGAAACAACATAAATAAAATATATAAAAGATTAGTCACTCTAATATTTTATTTCCTAGCATCCCAAGAAAGAATAGTTTTACCATTTTCATCAACCTCAGCAGCCGCCATACCCATAATATTATATCCACTATCAACATAATGAACTTCACCAGTGACACCACTTGCCAAATCACTTAAAAGATACATTGCAGAGTTACCAACTTGAGTTGTAGTTACATTTTTCTTAAGTGGAGCATTAACTTCATTCCAACCCAAAATCTGTTTAAAATCACCAATCCCAGCAGCAGCCAAAGTTTTAATCGGTCCAGCAGAGATTGCATTTACTCTTTGACCTTTTTTACCTAAATCAACAGCCATATATCTTACGGTTGATTCAAGTGCAGCTTTAGCAACACCCATAACATTATAATTTACTACATATTTTGGTCCACCAAGATATGAAAGAGTAAGTATAGAAGCATCATCAGCTAAAACACTCTCTAATCTATTTGTTAAATCGATAAGAGAATATACAGAAATTTCTAGTGCTATATTAAATGCTGATTTTGTAGTCTTTATAAAAGGTTCACTCAAAGCCTCTTTTGGAGCAAAAGCAACAGAATGAACTAAAAAGTCAATCTTACCAAAATCTTTTTCAATTAGTTCTGCAATACCAGCCATATGTTCTTCATTTGACACATCAAGTTCATACACTTTGTCACTTCCAAACTCATTAGCTATCGGTTCAACCCTTTTTTTGAGTGCATCATTTAAGTAAGTAAATGCCATCTCGGCACCCTGCTCGTGACAAGCTTTTGCTATTCCATATGCTATTGATTTATTATTTGCAAGACCTACTATAAGACCTTTTTTACCCTTCATTATCATCTATATTCTCCTTAAATTTATTGTTCTAGTTTTTGTGCATCTTCGCACATACTACAGAAGTCTTCTACTTTAAGAGCAGCACTTCCAACCAAAATACCATCAACATTTTTTACAGCTAAAACATCTTTTGCATTTGCTACTTTTACACTTCCTCCATAAAGGAGTGGTGCTGATGATTTTTCTTTTAACTCCGTGTGTATCTTTTGTATATCTTCTAAAGTTGGTGTCAAACCAGTACCTATTGCCCATACTGGCTCGTAAGCAATGATAAGATTCTTGTATGTCGTATCTATCCCCTTATATTGTGCAGAGATATATTTCATCATATCTTCATCTCCAGCCTTTCTAACCTCAAGAGGCTCACCTACACAATAAACTATTTTAAATCCCAACTCTTTGTAAAAATTAAATTTTTTAACTAATTCCTCTTGAGATTCACCCAAGATATGTCGTCTTTCGCTATGACCTATAAGGATAGTTTTTATACCAAATTCTTCTAATTGCTCAAGACCTATCTCCCCTGTAAATGCACCATTTCTAGTAGCATATGCATTTTGTGTACCAACAATAACACTACCATTTTGCTTGTTCAAAGATGTCATCGCAGGAAATACGATAACTTCTTGAGATGATGAAGTATCATTTAAAAATTTATTTAATTCTTCAAGATATTTATCTGTAGTGGCTCTTGTAAGGTTAGTTTTTAAATTTGCAGATACAATCATATCTATAAAACCTCATCTTTTTTTATCATCAAAGGCAATACACCTGGTAAAATTTTACCCTCTAGCAACTCTAGTGAAGCACCACCACCAGTCGATATAAAAGTCATCTCTTCATCCACACCTATTTTTTGTACTAAGTCGGCAGTATCACCACCACCAACAACTGTTGTAGCATAACTATCTGCCACAAAATGAGCTATTTTTGACGAACCACGAGCAAATTTATCCATCTCATAAACTCCCATAGGTCCATTCCATAAAACTGTCTGAACATTATTTAATGCTTCTCTATAAAGCCTAACTGTTGCAGGTCCAATATCAAGTCCCATCCAATTATCTGGAATCTCTTGAGCTGTAACAATTTTGCTCACAGAATCTTCAGAAAATTTTTCTGCAACCACAACATCAACAGGTAGATAAAATTTAACACCAAGTCTAGCAGCTTCAGCCATAACATGCCCAGCTTCTTCGAGTAAATCATCTTCCACCAAAGATGCACCGATATTATAACCCATCTGTTTTAAAAATGTAAATGCCATCCCTCCACCAATAATGATTTTATCAACTTTTGGAAGAAGATTTATCAATGCTTCTAGTTTTCCACTCACTTTACTTCCACCAACAATAGCAGCAAATGGACGAACTGGGCTATTTACAAGTTTTCCAAAAAAATCTATCTCTTTTTTTAGTAAAAACCCTGCTGATTTATGTTGATTATCAAAAAACTTTGTAATACCTTCAACAGAAGCATGTGCGCGATGACTTACTCCAAAAGCATCATTTATATATATCTCAGCCATATCTGCTAATTGCTTAGATAGTTCCTCAGTGTTTTTAGTTTCACCTTTTTCAAAACGGAGATTCTCAAGCAACAGGACTTCACCTTTTTTAAGGTTTGCAACTTTTGATTTTGCATCTTCACCAATCACATCAGTAGCTAAAACAACATCTCTTTTTAAAAGTTTTTGAACCCTTTTTGCAACAGGTTCCAAAGAAAATTTTAAATCCACCTCACCTTTTGGACGCCCTAAATGTGAAGCTAAAATCACACAACACTCTTGATCTAAGCAGTAATTAATAGTAGCAAGTGCTGAACGGATACGACGATCATCAGAAATATTTCCAAACTCATCCATCGGCACATTAAAATCACATCTTATAAAAACTTTTTTACCAGCTAAATCTAAATCTTTAATATTTAATAATTCCATCCTAATCCTTTTTTGTAATATATAACGACATATCTATAAGGCGATTTGAATAACCCCACTCGTTATCATACCAAGCCATAATTTTAAGCATATTACCACCAATTACCTGAGTTAAATCTTGCGCAATAATACTACTGTATGTTGAACCAACTATATCTTGCGATACCTTCATTTTATTGTCTATTAGAATAATATCTTTTAACTTAGTATTTGCAAAATTGTTAAACAATTCATTAACTTCTTGTGTTGTTGTGTTTCTATTTAAAACAACATTAAAATCAACCATTGAAACATCTGGTGTTGGAACTCTTACGCTTTGACCATGAAGCTTACCATCAAGCTGTGGTAAAACAAGTTTTAGTGCCTTTGCTGCACCTGTTGAAGTGGGGATAATGTTTACACCTGCTGCCCTAGCTCGTCTTTTATCTTTGGCATGTGTAACATCCAAGATACTTTGATCATTAGTATATGAATGTATGGTTGTCATCAGCCCTTTTTCTATACCATATTCATCATCTAAAACTTTAGCTATTGGTCCTAAGCAGTTCGTTGTGCATGAGGCATTTGATATAATATCTTCACCATTATACTTTTCTTCATTCACACCAAGAACAAAAGTAGGAGTATTATCTTCAGCAGGAGCTGAAAATATCACTTTTTTAATCCCTTTATCTATATGATGTTGCACTAAATCTTTACTTAAAAACTTACCACTACACTCAATCACAACATCAGCACCACACTCTATAAAATTTAGTTCATTTGGATCTTTTTTAGAATATATTTTAATTTTTTTGGAATCTATGGAAATATGATTTTCATCAATCTGTGTAACTTCAGATTTAAAACCACCATGAACAGAATCATTTTCTAAAAGATATAACATCATATCTATAGTTGCCAAATCATTTATGGCAACAAGTTCAACATCATCTCTCATAGAAATAACTCGCGTAACACACCGACCAATCCTACCAAAACCATTAATCGCAATTTTTAGCGCCATTAAAAACCATCTCTCTTTAAAAAATTAGATTATTTTATCCAAAGTTTAGTTATAATTCGCTTTAAACTATGAATAAGAAAAAAATTATTGCACTTTTTGGTGGTTCATTTGACCCACCACACATTGCCCATGAAGCTATTGTAAAAGCACTGTTAAACTTTAAAGATGTTGATAAAGTGGTCGTTATGCCAACTTTTTTAAACCCCTTTAAAACTCTTTCTCATGCTTCTGCAGAACTTAGACTAAAATGGTTAAATGAGATTTTTTCAAAATATGAAAATGTAGAAGTAAGTAGTTATGAAGTAGATAAAAATCAAAAAATATCTACCATTAATACAGTTACTCACTTTTTAAAAATATATAAAAAAATCTATCTTGTCATAGGTGCAGACAATCTCTCATCATTTCATAAATGGGATAGTTATAAACAACTAAAAGAACTTGTCACAGTGGTAGTAGTTTCAAGAGATAATATAAAAATAGATAAAGAGTTTTTAAAAATTGATTTAGATATAAATATCTCATCAACTTCACTAAGAAGTAAAATAGATGTAAAAAATTTGCCAAAAAAATGTGCAAAAGAGTGTGAAAAATTTTATAAGGAAAACAATGAAAAATAGAATAGAAAAAATTACTGAGGTGCTTGATAAAAACAAAGCTGATTCCATAGAGGTTTTCGACCTTAGAGATAAAAATTACTTTGTTGATTATGCCATAATCGCTTCATCTTTAGGTGCTAAACATACTTTGGCATTACTTGACCATCTAAAAAAAGAGTTAAAACCTGCAGAACATTTTAACAATGTTGATGAGAGTGGAGATTGGATTGTTATTGATTTGGGAGATATTCTCATCCATATTATGACACCAGAATACAGAATCAAATATGACATGGAAAACTTTTTAAGTCAACTCGGTAACTCTAAAGAGGGTGAGACTATCTAAACATTATATATATCCACATGCCATGTGGATATTTTAATGAGTTTTTCGAAGCACTTTTTTATCCTTGTCATTCTCAAGAGTATTATCTAAAATATCTTTAAAATTATATATCGAATCAACATACTTAACCGCTTCATCACCCCTAGCATAACCATGTCTAAGAGTTCTGTAGTATCTTTTTTTAGCTAAAAGAGGTAAAACTTTTTTTAAGTCATTCCAACTATTTTGATCATAGCCTATCTTTTTAGCTAATTTTTGTGCATCTTTGATATGCCACATGCCAATGTTATATGCTGCAAGTGCAAATTTAAGACGATTTTCACCCACAACTTCTTTTGGCACTAATTTTATCATCTGTCTTATATGTCTTGTGCCACCCATAATACTTTGCTTTGGATTTAATCTGTTTTTAACACCTAAAATTTTAGCTGTTTTACGAGTTAGCATCATCATCCCTCTAACACCTGTAAAACTTTTAGCTCTTGGATTCCAGTGAGATTCTTGATAAGAAATAGCTGCTAAAAGTTTCCATGGTATATCATATTTTTTACCAACAGAGATAAATATTTTTTTATATTTTGGTAACCTTGATTTAATCCGTTTGTAAAACATCTTTGTATTATAATAATCAAAAAACAAAACATAACTATAATAATGGTCTTTTAAAGCGGCCATTTTCCTACTTTGATTAAAGTTGTTTAACCATGAGTACATACTCGCTTCCAATTTTTTAGAATCTGGTGCTAAAACCCATGCCAACTGCTCCCGACCACTTATGGTAAAAGCTAATGCTATCTCTGTAAAATACCTATGATTTAAAGAGTAAATATTTGAATCCACTATGGTACAATCAATCTTATGGGATGCTACTTGCCCTAATAACTCTTCAGTTGAGTATTCAGAACTTATTGTTGCATTTATATCATATCCATCAGCGACTAAAGATTCAACTGTTTCACTATAACTTGTATCTTCTCCAATGGTAATTTTAAGTCCTGACAATCCCTCAACATCCCTTGGAAATTTACCACTACCAAGCATTCCACGGTAACACACTACCTGTTCTTGAACTTCAAAATAAGATGGTCCAAAATTAAATGTTTTTTCCCTCTTTTTAGTACGAGTAAGAGAAGCAGAAGTTATATCTATATTTTTATTTTTGCTAAGAGCTATCGCTTCTTTAATTGTATTTGCAGTTGTTATATTTAAATCAACACCTAAAGAATCTGCGTATGCCTTTACAAGATCATATTCAAATCCCTGCGCCCCATCAGCACCTATATAATAAGAGGTAGGAGCATTTAAAAAAACTACATTTAACATCTTTCTTTGTAAAATTTTATCAAAAAGGGATTGCTTTACAATTTTATGAATAGGGTTGTATGCAGAATGGCTCAACCAACCAAAAACAAAAAAAGACGCACTAAGCAATATGAGTAAAATAGATTTTAGTAACTTATCCATACACAATAGTTTACACTTAAAACCTTATGCAAAAATAAAACGGTTAATTCCATTGTCATATTCATGTGCTAAAACTTGCCCATGCACTTTAAGTATTGAATCAACCAAATAGAGACCAAGCCCATAACTATTTTTAGACGGATTGTCTTTTGTAAATGGTTCTATGTAGTATTCTAAAGGGTGAGATATACACTCACCCCTGCTCTCAAAACAAAGTTCATCATTTATTATACAAATTTTAACATGTGAATCACTAGAATATTTAATCCCATTATCTATCATATTTTTTATGGCAGTTGTATAAAGTCTATATGATGAAAAAAGTTTTATACTTGCATTTACATCAACACTAACACTACTTCTATCTACCATAGCCATATCTATCGCACCATCTATGATGTCCACCAAACGATACTCTTTAAAGTTACTTTTATCACTTACACTTGTTACCTCTTCGATCAATGCAAACTCGTTAACCAAACTTTCCAAACGACCAAAGATTGAAACAAATCTATCTTTTAACTTTTGAGATGGTAACATCTGAGTAGCTATTGTCCCTTTTGCGATTGGTGTTTTTAACTCATGCATAATATTACGCAGAAAAAGAGTTCTTGATTCTAAAAGATTGTTTATCTTCTCTCGTGCTGATTCAAGTTCGTTAGAGATTAGTGCTATCTCATCAGTTCCATTGGTCTTAAAAGATATATCCATATTTCCATCGCCAAACAAAGCTATCTTTTTTCTCAATCTAATCAAAGGACGAAGTCTCTGTAAAATCAAGATAAAAGAGATAAGTATGATGGCAATAACCATAAGATATGTGTATAAAACATTCCAATATTTATATGGCTTAAGTTCCTCATCTCCAACAAGAATAGACCCAACAGGAGTTTGGATATAAAAATAGATATGCTTATGATACTCAACCATAGTTATTCGCAAATCAGTAACAATTTTTTGAGTATAAAGTCCTTGTTTATTTAACATCAAAGAGTTATTAACGCTAACAAAACCTTTATGTTTAAGCACCTTGCCTTCAGCTAAAACTGCTTTTAAGTCGTTAGTATCTTTCTCAATATGGAGTTTATAAACAGCAAGATTTGCTTCAAGTAAAATCTGAGAGCTATGGGTTTGTTGATTTGCACGATAGATTTGTGTAATGATGGAATATTTAGTAAAAATATGATTTATATACTGCTGCTTATTTAGTTTATAAAACTCCCAAAAAACAATGCTTACACTAAAAAGTGTAACCACAAGAGCAAATAAAACGGTAAATAAAACAGCATTTTTTTTCATCTATTTTAATAGTTTATAACCAACACCACGAACTGATTCTATAAGAGTTTTATCTCCAAGTTTATTACGAATTCTACCAACCATAACATCTATACTTTTATTAGATGAATCTTCATTAATAGCATTTACATTATGAATCAAATCTTCCCGTGAAACGACCAAACCTTGTTTTGCTATCATATAAGATAGTATCCCAAATTCAGCATTAGTTAAGTCTATATTTCTATTTTTATATGTGATAACCATTGTTGACTTATCACATTTAAAATCACTTTTAGACTCCTCTTTTGCTTCATTTTTAGCCTCATACCTTCTAAGCACAGAGTGGATTCTAGCCTCTAGTTCTCTAGGGTCATAAGGTTTTGGCAAGTAATCATCAGCACCAAGTTCAAGAGCTTTTATCTTGTCTGTAACATCACTTCTAGCACTAGATATTACAATAGGAATATCTTGACGCTCACGGATGGCTTCACAAACTTCTAAACCATCCATACCCGGCAATGTTAAATCAAGTATCACCAAATCAAATGGTTCTAATTTTAATATACTAACAGCTTTAAAAGGGTCATCTTCTGTAATAACCTCAAACCCAAATTGTTCAAGATATTCTGTCAATATCTCGGCTAATTCTAAGTCATCTTCAATCATCAATATTTTTGTCATGAAGATATTTTAACAAATAGTAGATAATAAGTGGTTAACCACTTATCATCTTTGTTACATTATAAGCTATAAATGCCAATGAGTACGCAGTTACGGAAGTAAAAGCCAACAGATAAAAAAAGTATTTTATACCACCAGCTTCACGAGTAAATACAACTGATGCCGCCAAACATGGCAGGTATATCATTATAACTACTATAAATGCAACTGCAGAAGCAAAAGGAATATTTTTACTTATGATAGTTGAAAGTGAACTATTTTGCTCATCCACATCACTACCAAGTGAATATAACACACCCAAAGTTGAAACAACAACCTCTTTTGCTGCTAAACCAGCTTGAAGTGCAACACTCATCTTCCAATCAAGTCCAAGTGGTGCAAAGATAGGCTCTGAGAATTTACCAATACGCCCAAGATAACTTTGTTCTAAAAGTTTAGAGTTTAAAGAGTTTTCTAAAGTGATTTTGTCTGATTCGCTCACTGCTTTTTCTATCTTAGTATTATACTCATTTTGTAACTCTATATTGTGTGGATAGTTACTTAAAAACCAAACTAACATAGCTGCTGCCGCTATAAAAGTACCAGCCTTTTTAAGATACATCATAGTTTTTGTCAAAACTGTATGCCAAATAAGTTTTGCAGATGGAAGTCTATATTTTGGCATCTCCATAACAAACGGCTCATCTGCACCCTTAAAAGCGGTAAGTTTAAGAATTTTTGCCGCAATGAGACCTAACATCGCACCACTTATATAGATAGCAAACAAAATATTTCCTGCCATCTCAGGAGAAAAAAATGCACCTGAAAAAAGCACATAAACAGGAAGTCTAGCTCCACAACTCATAAAACCTATGATAAAAAGTGTCAAAAGTCTATCACGATCATTTTTTAAAATCCTTGCACTCATATATGCTGGAATTGAACATCCAAAGCCAGTAACAAGCGGAATAAAACTCTGCCCATGAAGTCCAAACTTATGAAAAAATCCATCAAGTAAAAATGCCACTCTTGACATATAACCTGTACTCTCCAAGAGTGCAATACCTATAAAAAGGATGATAATATTTGGCACAAAAAGCACAACAGCCCCAACACCGCCTATGATACCATCAACCACTAAAGAACGCATATCATCATTAGATATTACAGCCCCGATTGTGTCACCAAACCAACCAAAAAAAGCATCTATATAATCCATAGGTATAGCACCTAATTCAAAAGTAAGTTGAAACAAACTCCACATAAAAAATAAAAATATAGGGATTCCAAAAAGTGGATGGATTAAAACACTATCTATCTTCTCTGTTAAAGTTTTTTTCTCCTCAACCACTTCTTGTTTTAAAACCTCAGCAATTATACCTCTGTTAAAAGATGCATACTCCTCTGCAAAAGCCTCTTTTATATCATCACTATCATGATGAAGTTCAATATGTTTTGAAGCTTCTATAAGTATAGGTTGCAACTCTGTCCAGATAGGATCATCATGTATCTTCTCATAAGTTTTTTTGTTATTTTTTAAAAGATTTATAGCCACATGCCTATATGAATTTTTTGCTTTATATTTATGTTTTTCAAGATAAGAAACTATTTGAGCTATCTCCTCTTCAACTGCCTCACTAAAGATTAGCTTAGACTCTTGTTTTGGAGCTTCATACTGAGTAACAATAGCTTCTATTAAGTTGTCTATACCACTTTTTGTAGCTGCTGAAACCTTAATACAAGGGATACCTAAAAGCTCAGACATATAAGAAGCATCTATAAAAATTCCCTCTTTTTTTGCTTCATCATCCATATTTAATGCTATAACTATATCTTTACTCATACTCATAAGTTCAGATGTAAGTTGAAGATTTTTTTCCAGATTAGTTGAATCTACTACATTGATAATAAGGTCATAACTCTCAGCACAAAGATAACTATGAGTTACCCTCTCTTCTATGGTGTAATCTGTAAAGGCATAAGTTCCAGGCAAATCAACAACTGTAAAATGGTACCCTTTATAATCAAAAAGCACCTCTGTTTTATCAACTGTAACACCAGAAAAATTTCCAACATGCAGATGTGCATTTGATACAGAATTGATAAGCATACTTTTACCAACATTAGGCTGTCCAACCAAAGCTACTTTTATATGATTAGCTATAACTGGACATTTTTTTGTTTCAACTTCACTCATATCTCTTCTACCTCTATTAATTCTGCTTCTTCAGCACGAAGTGCTATTCTCATCTTACCAACCTTAACTTCTATAGTACTTTTTCTTGGTGCATGTTCTAAAACTTCAACAGTCGCTTCTTTCATAACCCCAAAAGAGATAAGTCTTTGTTTTAACTCTTTTGGAGCATTTAATTTTAATACTTTTGCTTTACACCCTTTTTTACATTCTATTAATGTTTTCATATACCTAGTCTTTTAAATAAATTTTTTCACAATTATAATCATTATCAATTAATCTATGATTAAAAATTGTAATTTAACATAATTTGAACACGATTCCAATCATTATCGGTTTTTGCAGAGTTTTCTCTATCTTCTTGCATAACATATATAGCAGATACAACAAACTCATCATTTAGATTATACTCAAATCCCATATCTTGTTCTACAATATGAGCTTTTACCCCATTAGAATCGGCATCTCCACTAAAGTCACCATAAGCATAAAGCAGATTAAAATCACCTATAGCATAACTTAAACCAGCTACAACAGCAGATGCATCTCTATCTATTGCAATCTCATCAATTATCATAGTATCCATACTTGTAAAAAGTGAGCCACCACCAAAACCAGAGAAACTCTCTTTTGCAGTATGTTTTAAAGAGGAATTGTATGCGATATTTAAACCCAAATCATAAGCTACAAACTCTGCCATCACTCCATAAATATCTGCTTTTATACCACTGTTATCCAATTCACTCTCATTTAAATACTGAACTCCACCATGAAGAGAAAAATCATCGTTAAATTGATAATTTAAACCCAAATCTGTATAAAAAGCATTAGTTAGTTTTGTTATATTGTAGTACCATGCATTAAATTCCACCATTTTATTATCAAATACTATTGCACCAAAATTAGTTCCTCTATCGCCTGTATCTACCCAATCATCATCAAGCCCAGCATCAGTCCCTTGCCACTTTTGTAAATTACCAGCCATAAAACTAAAATTATTAAGCTCATAAGTTATAACATAAGCCTCAAAAGTATTTGAAATCATCCTAACATCATCACTGTCAGCCAATGGAGTATCTAACACTTGCCTACCAGCACGAAAATTAAAATCTTTATATTTATAATTTATATATGCTTCGCTTAATTGAGTATAATTCCCACTAGAAGATGACAATTCAGGATTGTTTTTTGCTTTTTGTTTGTCCCCAGTTGCAAAATCCAAATCTTGTGAAGTTTTAAAAGCAACAGCTCCGTTAAACCCATACAGAGATGCCAATTCATACTTTAAACCACCACCTAAAGCAGTAGCCCATGTATCAATCTCTCCTGCTTTTAATTGCTCATACCCAGCATAAACAGATCTAAGTTGTCCACTAACTTTACCGTCGCTAAACATATGTTTAAACTCATCAACAACACCAACACCTTCAACTTCCTCTTTGACAACCGAACCTATAGCCTTTTTTACAGATGGAACTCTATCTCTTTTTTCAACCACATCATCCCCAGCATACGATGCACTAAGTAGTACAGATGCAATCAAACTTATCTTCAATAATTTATTCATTTATAATCCAGCCTTTTTAAATTTAAGAAATGATAATAAATATCAACTTACATCTTTCTTAATAATGATAATATTTATCATTTTAACTTCAATTTATCTATTTATATAATTCATCTGCTATAATTACACTAAAAAAAGGTTTTTAATCTATGCAATTTATTCAAAAAATTTTAAAATCTCCATATATGGACTTTCTTTACATCTCAACTTCCCATTTTAACCTCGCAAATCTTTTTACCTTTGTAAATATCACAGCAGGGTTAATGGCAACTTACTTTATCACTCAAAACAATTTTTTCCTAGCAATTATACTTGCTTGGATTGGTGGAGCTTTTGATATATTTGATGGTAAAATAGCTAGGAAATACAACCTAAGTAATGAGTTTGGAGTTCAACTTGACAGTTTTGCAGACTTTTTAAGCTTTGTACTTGTGCCAACTTTTTTAATCTTTCAAGCAGTCTATGCCACATCCCTTAATGGCATGTGGATTTTGTTAGCTTCTATTGTTAGCATATATTATGTTATTTCTGGGCTTAGAAGACTCATTTATTTTAACCTTCATACAGATGCTGGTGAGGTTGATAAATATTTTACAGGTGTACCAACTCCACTTGGTGCTATCTTATTATGGATAGTTTATCTTTGTAATACTTACGAAATTTTATCAGCTGGATATGTTATCTTAGCTATGCTAATTATTGGATGGGCGTTAAACTCTAAACTTAAAGTTCCACATCCTTAAAAACTTTAATCTAAAAAGGAGTACAATGCCAAACTATGTTAAAAAAAATTACAATTTTAAGGGGAGACAGAGAATATATCTGACTTAGGATATAAAACTCAACCTAATCAAATGAAAAAAATACTATTTTTATATTTAACACTTTTTAGCCTACTTTTAAGAGCAGACCAATACTCTTTTATATTTTATAACGATTTCATTGCTGGAACAGATAGACATTTTACAAACGGTATAAGTTTAAGCTGGATTGATAATCATCTAAGAGATTATGATATAAACAGCTCAAATTTTTATACTCGTTTCATGTTAAGTGCCTTAACAGAACTTCCATTTGTAGAAGTTGATAGCACTAAAGATTATGATGCTGGAATAAGTATAAGCCAAATCATGATAACACCTTCAGATACTTCTATATCCTCTCCGCAATATGATGATTTACCATATGCTGGTTACTTAGCATGTTCTTTTTATATATTTAAATGGGATGCAAACAGCTTCAATGAGTTTAGATTAGATATAGGTGTAGTGGGGGAAGAATCTGGTGCAGAATCTGTCCAAAAAGGTTTTCATAAACTCATTGGCAATACGGAACCTAAAGGGTGGGACACTCAATTAGGTACAAGATATATAGCAAATACACTTTTTAGATATGGGGAGATAACTTGGGCTAAAAATAATTTTCATACCCTAGATATGGACTGGTTCAATCAAAGTGGTTTTGAAGTTGGTAATTTTTCAACAGATATATTTGCTGGAACAATGTTTAGAGTAGGACAAAACTATATCAAAAATTTCAATGTTCACTATCCATATCTAAGAGAAGAAGCTTCTTTATTACAATTAGAAAAAAAGCACAAGGGCTTTGGATGGGCATTCTCTGCTGGGATAAATACTCAACTGTTAGCTTATTCATATATCTTAGATGAGGCTAAAAAAGAGGGTTATGACACAGATAAAAACCTTTTTAATGGTAGCATATATTCAGGATTTGATCTTTATTACAATGCTCACAAACTTACATTTCTCTACCAATCTCAATCACCATATACACAAGAACAAAAAGATGTAGATATTTTTGGTGGCTTTGTTTACTCATACCAATTTTAGAGTAAAACAAGCACCTTCATTTGTAAGTATTGCCATAATAAGTACCTATCCATCATTCTCACTAGAGATACTCAAAGTTTTTTTAGGTTTCACACCAAGTTCGACAATATTTTGCGCTCTTTTTATGATGTTACCCTTACCTGATTTAAGTCTATTCATAGAAGTTTCATAAGAATCTTGAGCTTTTTGTAGATGTGAGCCAATCTTTATCATCTCATCTACAAACAACACAAGTTTATCATACATAGCTTCTGCTTCATTTGCGATTTTTTGTGCATGTTCTTGTTGTCTTTGTGTTCTCCAAATATGTTCTATCGTCCTAAGCGTCACAAGAAGTGTTGATGGGGAAACTACTAAAATATTACTCTCATAAGCCTTTTTAAAAAATTCACCATCTTCACTCAACGCTAGTAAAAATGCACCTTCAATAGGCATAAATAAAAGAACATAGTCCAAAGTGTTTACACCTCGTAATTTTTCATATCGTTTAGCACTTAACTCTTTTATATGTTTTGAGATACTTTGTATATGTTCCCTTAAAGCTAAACTTTTGGCATGTGGATTTTCTTCACTCATATATCTTTCATAAGCAACAAGTGATACTTTTGAATCAATAATAATGTCTCTTTGTTGTGGCATGTGGATAATAATATCTGGACGATAAATTTTACCATCATCTGATTTTAAAGTGCTTTGCGTCTCATACTCAACACCCTCTCGAAGTCCTGATTCTTCTAAAATCCTCTGAAGTACAATCTCTCCCCAATTCCCCTGAGTCTTGTTTTCCCCTTTTAATGCTTTTGTAAGATTTAATGCTTCATTTGAAAGTTGTTCATTCATCTCTTTGAGTCTTTTTAACTCATCTTTTAATAGATATGTTTCTTTTGATTGAGTATTAAACTGCTCTTTTGATTGAGTGGAAAAATTACTTATCTGCTCCCTAAAAGGTTTTAAAAACATCTCTAGTTGTTCTTTTTGTGAACTATTAAACTGTTTTGATTTATCTTCAAATATCTGATTTGCTAAAATCTTAAACTCTTTACTTAGCTCATCTTTTGCATCTTGTAAAACTTTCAGTTTTTCCTCTGAAGCTTTTATCTCACCCTCATAACGACTATTTAAAACAGCATATCTCATCTCTAAATCATTATTTTTTTCTTTAAGTTCATTAAAATCAGAATCCAATTCTAAGTTTTTTTGCAATACATTTTTATAATCACTTTTTGTTTTTAGATATAGATAAAACAAGATTAAAACAACAACACACAACCCAATAGAAACACTCATATATAAATTCATACAACTATTATACTATATTCAACTGTTATTTTGATTTAATTGGGTATAATTCGCAAAATATTTAAGGGGAAGATACCCTGATAGACTTGAGTAAAACTGCAAAGAACTTGTGTCATCTCCTTAATATAAAGGAAAATGATGCAAGAAACTGCACAAGAGATCACTTTTGATGATCTAGGTTTAAAAAAAGAGGTACTTCAAAGTATCAAGTTTGCTGGGTTTGTAACACCTAGCCCAATCCAAGCACAAGCTATCCCTGTTATACTAGAGGGTCGAGATATGGTTGGTCAAGCACATACAGGTACAGGTAAAACTGCTGCATTTGGTCTCCCTGCTATTAATAACATGAAAATTGATGGCAATGTTGAACTCCTCGTTATAACTCCTACAAGAGAATTAGCTACACAAGTAAGTGATGAACTTTTCAAATATGGTAGAAATTTAGGTATTAAAACTGTTACTGTTTATGGTGGAAGTTCATATAAAAGACAGATAGATTTTATAAACAGAGGTGCTAATATAGTTGTAGCAACTCCAGGAAGACTTCTTGATATATTAAAAAGAAATATG
>JAMOQK010000078.1 GCA_027064045.1 Sulfurimonas sp.
CAAGCAGCTTCTCCTGTACCTGCATATCTTCATCGCACAAAAGTGCATTTGAGATGATGATGCGAGAACCTTTGTTCTCTTTTTTCTTTGCATATTCATCACCAAAAACGTCATTGGCAAATGCTGCATCAAACTCTTTTCTCAAAACTCCGGCTATAGAAGTACCCAAAATCATAGGAAGCTCATTCCAGTCTTTTTGCACAGGAGTATCTTGAAGCATATCTACATCACTACTGCCTACTTTTAATGGTGTAGCTGCTTCTATGACAATATTTGCTACATATCTTTTTGTGTATTTATTTGCCATCTTTTCCCCCTTCTGTATGTTTTGCGACTATCATGGCAAGCAATTTGACAAAGGCTAAAGGACTTTTGGAACTATCTATTTCACTAAAAAGTTTTTCTTCTAAACCTTCCCACTGTTTCTTAGCAACGCCTTTGCTTATATACTCTTTAATTTTGTTTTTTAAATCCTGAGCATCTTTTGCGATAGAAGCAAAAGTACGAATCTGTCCCCATTGTGATTTTGATGGTTTGATAAAATTTTTGTAAACTTGTTGCACATGCTGGGCTACAGCAAATTTTTCTTCTTCAAGAGCTGCTTTGTTTTCTAAAAATGCAAGTAAAGGTGTAGAGTACCCTTTTTGCAAAGAAGTTTGCTTCTCCTCTTCTTCATATTTTTTCAAGTTAGGATTTATATCTTGTAAAAAAGCAGGATTTATCAAAACCTCACCAAAGCCTTCATTTATATATGCTCCTATTGCATCTTGTGTCGGAGTATTACACCCTTTAACAGTGATTAGACTGCCTTTGTTGATAACAATACGAGTATACTCTTGTGTAGCTCTTTTATAATTATAAGGAGTATATGTTGATGTACGGATGTATGTCTTTTCCCATACTATTTCACCCGATGAGAGACCCAGGTTTTCTATAGTCGGAACAGCTGTCGGGTAACCATCTTCATCTAAAAGAGAGAGACGAGATTTGACATATATATATGTTAAATCATCTTTTGGTATAAAAGATAGCTCTTTATGCTGATGATTGTAAGGAGTAATTTCCACTTCTCCATACTGTGTAGACTTTGATTTACCAAGATACTGTTTACCAAGAAGAGCATACTCTACCGCCTCAACCAAAGAATCATCTTTGTAAGTCACTTTAAAGAGCCATTCAGTTCCGCTTTGTAATGCAGAATACCCATACATTCCCTCATCTTTGCTTCTACGAAGTTCCTTGTTATAAGAAGACTTTTGTGCATAGTTATAAGATAACTCCAAAAGTTCAAAATCTTCATTAATGTAGCCATTACGCATCTGCTTGAGTTGCTTTTGTTCATTTCGTAGATTTTTTTCATCTTCTTGAGTGAGATGAACTCTGTTAAAAACTCCTTCACCAACTTTGAGCTTGTGAAAGGAGAGCGGTATTTTATAGCTTGCTTTTTCATTAATAAGAATATGTCCATCACCAAAACGAACATCACCACTGTGAAAAACGCTAAAAGCATCTTTGCCAAAACTTTCATACTCTTTTGCTACCATGCCTAAAAAGTTACTTCCTGCTATAAAATCATTCAGAGCAATATTTCCCTGTGTATTTGAAGATGCAGGAAGCACAACATCACTTAAAAATCTACATTTATAATATCTAGTTTGCATCTTTTACCTCACTTATCTGGCATCTTCCAAGACCTCTGTTACGATTAAGTCCTATCTGTTTTACCATTTGCATCGCTTTTTTCAGTAATGCTATCTCTTGACTCTCTATTTCACCATAAAGGGTAAGGGGTACTACCACTTCTATCTCACGCAGTGTGTTATCAAGTGCAAGTCCACTCTTTTTATCTATTTTTGTTGATGTGATTTTGTCATAGAGATGTTTTTTTAAAGAAGGGTTGGCTCTTAGTGCTTTTTGTTCCTCCTCTTGCAAAGTTGCATTTGAAAAGTAACTCTTTGCCTGATTACTCCCCTCTTGACCAAAAATAATTTTGGCTTTTTCCTCATCTATAATCTCTACCATCTCACGCAAAACACCCTTGATGGTTTTTGCAGGTACATAAGGTAGCCCATCTGTATCTTTTACAACCAGGGCATCAAGTGCTGCCCCTGCACTTACACCACTACCTAAATGCCAAAAGTCAAAAAACTCTATTTTATACTTCATTATTTACTCCCATCTGTTACTGAAAGGTATGTATTGATATCACCTACCGGAGTATAGAAATCATTACCTCTTTGTACCATAAGTTCATCAAGTCTTATATCTTTATTGAATTTTTTAAGTGCTTTGATTAGTACACTTTTTTTATAGATATCATCTCTAAGATCCATCATCTTTTCTATTCTTTTTAGACGCTCTTTTGCTACTGCTTTATTTTGAGAAAGTATTGTCAACCATTCTCTCCATCTACTGAGAGGGCTTCCTTTTAATGCCAAAGCACTACAAATATCTAAAAAGTTTTCAATAGAAGCATAAGTGTCATACTCATCTATAAAATAAGGACCATAATGTAAGAAAATCTTTTCTGTATCATGATCATGTCTAATAGTCAACTCTTTGTCAATATACTCTTCAAAACTGCTGAAGTTACTACTTTGAATATTATGAAACATTAAGGAGGATTTTTCTCGAGAAATACCCTTCGCATACGAACAAAGTGATTCTGCCAAATTCACAGCATAATGAAAAGGGTATTTATGATGACAAAAAGCTATACCGGCACAGGCACTCAATCCTCCATTTCCCAATATTTCAGTTGTTTTTTCTTCAAAAGAAACTAAAAATTTCTGTGTAAATTCAAGTGCATAGTTTGCATTACAAACCACAGTCACATCATCTCCACCAAGAATTACATCTCGTATCTCATCTTCTGGTATATCTTCTTTTGCGACATGAAAAGCAGATGTTGTTACATCTTCAAGTTTACTTGAAAACTCTTTATAAGCATTTACAACTGCATCATCTTTTAAACCTTTTAGCATAGATGCTAGCATGGCACCCAAGCCATTACCATCTATATGAATGATGGCTGTTTTATTTTTTCTATTTTTTGGTATCTGTTTTGACTCTAAAGAGGCCCTTTCTTTTAGTAGTGTTGCCATATCTTTTTTACTCTCCACCATCGGCTTTGCTGTTTTTGGTGCATTTTTAATAAGATTTATACTCATATCCAAAGGGAGAGAGGCTTTGTTTCTTTGGATAAAGAGTCTCTTTTCAAGTTCTTCAAAAGCCTCTTTTAGTTTTCCTTCTTCAAAACTTACAACAGCTTGAGAAATAATCAGACCATAACTTGCCTGATGCAGCTCTTTTGGAAACTCTAAAACAAGTTTTTCTAATTTTGCTTTTTCATCTTCGTCAAATAAAAGCTTAATGTTTCCAGCAGCATTTATGATAATATTTTTTTCAAAGCCTTTCTCTTTTACTTTCTCATTAATCTTTTTAATAAGTTCACTCGCACCTACTATACTTTTGAGTTCATTTGTTGTAAATATAAACTCCTGAATCCCCTGTATACTCAAACCGTACAAATAGTTAGCCATCTATTCCTCTCCTTCTATTATTTTAACTTTTATTTTTCCAAGACCAAAAACGGTACTTTTTCCTACACCTGTAACTTCACCGATTTTTAAAATCTTATAGACTTCTGCATCTATATCCTTTAAAATCATCTCTCCCATCAATCCTCCCATATTCATCTTTGTTTTTTGTTTATCACTTCTGCGTATCAAATCCTGAAAATAGAGATGTTTTGAGATAATCTCTGGCTCTTTGAAAATCTCTTTTTTATACTCTTTGTTTTGAAGATCGCTATATCTCCTTTTTATAGAGTTGAGTATCTCTATAACAGAGATATCTTTTGTGGCAAAACGGTTTTTTTGTTTTATACGCAAAGGAGTTACAAGACTAAGTTTTAGCAGCTTTATATGCTTCTTTTTCTCTTTGATTTTTTTTATTTTTGTTTTATGCTTTACGGGTAGAGGATGAAGTGATTTCATAACTGCAGAATGGATAGCTTCTTCATATTGTATAAGTTCATCAAAAAGCAACAAAGAAAATTTATACTCTTTATCATCTAATTTTATATCCAATCTATACTTATGAGTAATATTTTGTTCTTCATACATTTTAAAAAATACACACTTTTTCAATGCAAAACAACCTGCGCACTTATAGCTTGGATTGATACAGACTTCTTCTTTAAGTGTATATCCCAATGCACCACGTACTTTGGATCCTATGAAGAGATAAGGCTTTTTGGCTTTTGTTTTATATGTTAGTTTTGAGTATCTCATGTACTAAGTCCAAATTGTTTTAACTCATCATTTTGTAACTCAATAATTAACCTATTACTCTTTCCTATTTGGATTTGATAAATATTTTCAAAATATTCTTCTTTTCCAATATAATCAATTTCATAATATGAATAGCCTTTTGATAATTTTGTTCTCAAAATACCTTGAACTTCACTACGTTGACAATCTTTTCTTGTTAAATTTTTATCAATTTCAATATATCTATTTGACGATATAATTTTAAAAGCTATAATAATTTTATCTAACTGTTTTCTATTTTTAAGAAAATTATATATCACTAAAAGCATTGTAATAAATGAAAAAATTATTGTAATCCAATCCATCCATGTTACAATCTGTTTCCCTATTTCCATTACAGTAGTTGTATTACCTTCCATATTCTCGAAACCTCCTATGCTCAAATATAGACTTCTTTACACACTGTCCATTATCATTTTTAAACTCACTTACCATTCTTTTTGTAGTTGCATAAACTGTTTTTAAACCTAAGCTTTTACAAAAATTGACCATTATATATACTGCACCAAAATCCCCCTGTATCAAAATCACATCATTTTTTGCAACATTTTCATTTAAAAACTGCTTTATCGGTTCTAAAAGGTCTGTAAGTATCTTCAAATCTGGAGAGATATCACTCCAGATATTTTGAAGATCTTTTGGCAAATAAACAAACTCATTTACAGCAAATTGTCTTTGTGCATCTGCTACCTGTTTGGAAGTAAGTTTATGAGAAAACAACAAAAACATTTTTTTCATTCATTATATCCTGTTTTTTAATATGCTATTGAGAGATAAACAACAGTGTCATCAAAGTCTATTACATCAGTGTCTTGCCAATGATGAGCAATACCCAGCCCAATCTTTTTATAAACATTCACTTCTGCTGCTACACTGTAGTTTGCACCCCACTCATTGACTGTATCTATTCTAGCTACTCCATACCCATACCCTGCTTTTAGTTGCAATGG
>JAMOQK010000079.1 GCA_027064045.1 Sulfurimonas sp.
AAATCTGCCTATCACTAGAACTGTTTTCTTATTGCTGATAATTGGTGTTCTTTTTGGATAGGTACTTATCTGCGTTAATCATACAGTAATAAAAATTAATGTATAATTTAAGTAAAATAATTTTAGAGGTAAATAGTGCAAAATATACCACATGTACCAGTTTTATATCGTGAAGTGATAGATATTTTTAAGGATGTTGAAAATTCAACTATTATTGACTGTACTATGGGGTATGGTGGGCATTCATCTATGATTTTAGAATCAAATCCACATGCCAAGCTTATTGCAATAGATCAAGATCAGACAGCAATAGACTTTTCAACTGAAAGATTAGAAAAGTTTTCAAATAGAGTTAAAATAAAAAAAGGTCGGTTTGCATCTGTAATAAAAGATATATTAAAAGAAGAAAATAAAAATGAGGTAGGTGGTATTTTAGCTGATATAGGTGTTTCTTCACTTCAACTTGACCAAAAAGATAGGGGTTTTTCGTATGAGAGTGATAATCTTGATATGAGAATGGATAAGGATGCTCCTCTTAGTGCTGCCAATGTTGTAAATGAGTATTCTAAAAAGGAACTTGAGAGGATACTTTTAGAGTATGGTGAACTTAGAAACTATAAAAAAATTGCATCTGTTATAATTGAAAATCGTCCATTTTCTTCGGCTAAAGAGTTAAGTGATAAAGTAAAGCCACACATGCCAAGAGGTAAAAAAATACATCCTGCAACACTTCTTATGCAAGCTATTCGCATAGAGGTAAATGATGAACTTGGGGAGTTAAAAGCACTTTTACAAAGCATAGAAGGGGCTAAGTTTCCACATGCCAAAATTGCGATCATCTCTTTTCATTCTCTTGAAGATAGGATAGTTAAGCAAACATTTGCCAGATGGGCTAAGTCGTGTATATGCCCTCCTGAAGCGATGAGATGTACATGTGGAAATAATCACTCTTTGGGTAAAATTGTAACTAGAAAGCCAATTATGGCAAAAGATGATGAATTAGAGCAAAATCCTAGAAGTAGAAGTGCAAAAATGAGAGTTTTTGAAATGGAATTTATGCAAGATGAGTAAATCAAAAACAGAATTGCTTGATGAGGTTGATTTAGTTTTAAACCCTCAAAAAGGTGTTGATTTAAGATACCTATTTTATATTTTACTTTGTATATCTTTTGTATGTGTAGTTTTATTTCCAAAAATATATATTCAGCAACAAATATACTTTAAAAGTAGAGATATATCCAAATTAAAGGGTGAATATGACACTCTTAAAGAGGAAAACAGACTTATTAATGCTTCTGTTGAATCTATAAAATTTAAAAATCAAATATTGGATACCATGTTTTAATGCTTAGAAAATTTTTAGAGTTTGCCATAGACAAACCATTATTAAATCATATATTATTAGTTTTTATAGTTGTTATGTCAGTTTTTGCATATATAAATATTCCAAAAGAGATATTTCCACCTATAAATATGGATAAAGTATCTATCGTTGGTGGATATGTTGGAACATCAGCAGATCTTTTAGATAAGATGGTTGTAAAAAGTATAGAGGATGATTTAGAAAATATAGATGAATTAGATACTATTAAAACGACTATAAAAAATGGTTCTTTTTCCATCTCTGCAGATATAAAATCTGGTTCAGACAATGTAAAAGTTTTAAATGATGCAAAAGATGTGGTCAGTGGAGTTAAAAAAGATTTGCCTGCTGATATGAATGAACCAATAGTAAAGATTAAAACACATGCATTTCCATTGGTTCTTATTGCATTAGCTGGTAATGTGGATAAAAAAGAGTTGTTAAATAAAGCAGATGAGCTTAAAAATGATCTTTCCAAACTAAAAGATTTAAGTGATATAACTATTCGTGGGGATGCTGAAGATGAGTTAGTAATTAGGCTTAATGAAGAGAAAATCAGAGCTTTAAATTTGCCACCTTCTCAAGTTGTAATGGCACTTAAAAATATAAGTTCAATTTTTCCTATTGGTACTATAAAAGAGAGGGGAAAACATCTTTATATATCAACTTTTAATGGTGAAAAGAATGATAAAAAGATAAAAGATACAACGATTGAAGTTGGTGGAAAAATCTTAAAGATAGGTGATATTGCTGATGTTTCTTTTGAACTTAGTGATGAAGCTGAACTCTCTCACTATAATGGTGTAAGAAATGTATCTATAAATGTCACAAAATCTAAAAGTGGTAATGCTATAGAACTTGTTAAAGAGATACGAAAGATATTAAAAGTAAAATCAAAACAAAATCCAAAATTAGAATATGCAATATATACAGATACATCTATATGGATTAAAAATCGTTTAAATATAGTGTTTTCAAATATAGTTTTTGGATTGATGTTGGTTTTTTTGGCGATGCTTATTTTTATAAATCGTGGTATTGCTTTGGTAGTTGCTATGGGAATTCCTGTAAGTTTTATGATAGGGCTTATAGCAACAGAAATTTTAGGCGATAGTTTAAATATGCTTTCTCTTCTTGGAGCATTGATAGCACTTGGAATGCTTGTTGATGAAGCGATAGTTGTTGGTGAAAATATATATAGACACTTAGAAGAGGGGATGCCAAGGAGAGAGGCTGCCATAGTTGGTGCGAGTGAGATGTTTCCAGCCGTACTGACTGCAACTTTGACCACTGTTTTTGCATTTTTACCTATGCTTTTACTAAGTGGAGAGATGGGGATGTTTATACAGATTATACCCATCATGATAACAGTGCTTCTGCTTTCATCTTTATTTGAAGCATTTTATTTTTTACCTTTACATGCACATGAGTTTTTGAGAGTTTCTAAGCATGATAGTTTTACAAAAAGGTTATGGAAATCCCTTAATGCCTTTTATAGTAGGATTTTACATTTTGTATTTAAACTAAAATGGATATCTCTTATAACCATAGTTCTTAGTATTTTAGCATTGACTTTTGTTTTTGTGAAGCATTCCAAGTTTCAACTTTTTCCAGAGTTTGATACAACTCAGGTATATGTATATGGTACTTTAAATATAAATAATGAATTAAAAGATACAGAAAAGATAGTAACAAAAATAGAGAAAAAACTTCTTAAGTATCAACATCCAAAAGATATATCTTCCATAACTTCTGTTATAGGATTTAAAATGGATGCAAAAAACAGAGCAGAACTTGGGGAAAATCTGTTTCATATATTTATAGATTTACATGAGAGAGCGCCTAGTAACTTTTTTGATAAATATATAAGTCCATATCTTTCTTTAGAATATGACGGTAGTATTCTTGTTAGAAAAAATGATGCTAAAACAATAGCAAAAGATATAGAAAAAATTGTTGCACCATTTAGAAATATGAAAGATAAAAATGGTGCAGTGTTTGATGAACTTGTAGTTAAAGTGCCAGGGGCTGGAGTGGTTGCTTCAGATGTAGAGATAAGTTTAAGTGGCAAAACTCAACAAGAGATATTAAAGGGTTTGCATATTTTAGAAAAATCGTTATTATCTATAAAAGGTGTAAATAATGTTTCTAATGATGCAAATATAGGGGAAAAAGAGTTAAAATTAAGGGTAAATAAATATGGTCAGCAATTGGGATTTAATGAACAATTAATATCTAACGAACTTAGAGCGTATTACCTTAAGGGTGAATATGGAAAGATGTTTAACAGTGGTGGGTTACTGAGAATAAAGATAGAAAGTTCTATAAATAAAAGTATTGATTCTATAAATAATGTGGAGCTAAATATCCCATCAACAGATAAATATGTTGCCTTAAAGGATATTTGTGACTTTGTTATGATTCAAGGTTTTGTAACATTGAAAAAAGAGGATGGTGTTAGAATAAGAAGTGTTTATGCATCACTTGATAAAAAAGTTGTTACTTCTGCTGAGGTTATGAAAAAGATAGCACCAACGATAGAAAAGTTAAAAAAAGATGGTTACAAAGTAGAAATTAAGGGTGAAGAAAAAGAAAACCAAAAAAATATAGCTGAGATGATCAGATCTGCTTTGATAGCTGTATTTTTGATATTTATAACACTTGTCTGGTTGTTTGACTCCATAAAAAAATCTTTGATTGTTATTAGCACTATACCTTTGGTATTGCTTGGAGTATTGATAGGGCATATGGTTATGGGATTAAACTTGAGTATGCCAGGTCTAATAGGTGTAGTTGGACTTGCTGGTGTTGTTGTAAATGATGGACTTATAATGGTCGATTTTATAAGATATGCCAAAAATACGGAAGAGTTGATGGATAGAGCAAAAACTAGATTAAGACCAATCTTATTAACTTCTCTTACGACTGTTCTGGGACTTTCAAGTTTGATTTTCTTTGCTTCAGGTCAAGCTATGATACTTCAACCAATGGCAGTTTCACTTGGTTTTGGGATAGCTTGGGCAACTGTTTTAAATCTGATATATGTGCCATTATTGTATGCAGTTATATATAAAATAAAATCTCCGAAATAAATCAGAAAAGTCTAAGGTATCACTCGCTATAATTTCGCCCTACAAAGTAGAAGAAGTGGGTCTTTAGCTCAGTTGGTTAGAGCCCTCCGCTCATAACGGAGTGGTCATGTGTTCGAGTCACATAGGACCCACCATTTATTTGATTTCCCACAATTTTTACTGTATTCAATAACATTATTATTTTGAATTAAAAGGCAACATATGAAAATAATTATCAATGGAAAAAGTATGGAATTTGATGAAAATACAACTTTAGAAAGTGTACTAAAAAAGTTATCTTTAGAGGGTAAAGTTATGGCTGCTGCTGTAAATATGGAAATTATAAAACAAAACTCTTGGGGTAATTATATTTTAAATGATGGGGATAAGCTAGAATTACTTGATTTTGTTGGAGGGGGATGATTCAAGAGCTACAACAGCGATAGCATACTCTCCATCATGAGTTATAGATACACTTGTGTTTGTTATATTAAAATTATCTTTTACTCTTTTAGATAAAGATAGTTGTGGCGCACCTCTAGTTGTTTTTGATATAGTTATATCGTGAAAGGAACATTCACCACTTATACCAACTCCAAGTGCTTTTGAACAAGCTTCTTTAACCGCCCAAAAACCAGAAGCAGTCTTATAACTTTTTACAAGTAAAATCTCATCTTTACAAAGAAATTTTAAAAGTGCTTTCTCACCAAATCGCTCCATTAAGCGATTCATGCGAGATGTTTTTATGAGGTCTATTCCTATCATTTACTGAATCACAAATTC
>JAMOQK010000080.1 GCA_027064045.1 Sulfurimonas sp.
AAGCTAAGTTCTTTTTGCATATAAATATCTCCATCATCAACTCCACTTGACGCTTCAAACATAGTAAAAGGAATTTTATTTTTACCTTCTAATATCTGCCAAAACATTGGAGCCCAGCCTTTACCACGAGGAAGTTTACTTGCATGTATGACAATATTCTGCTTATGTTTATCTAAATATTTCGATTCAATAATTTTATGATAACTTAGTATAAATAGTATATAATACGAATCTAATATCTCCTCATGTCTATAATATAAATCAGAGTTTTTAATAAGCTTATTTAATAGTTTTGCATATTCGGTGAACCATTGATTAGGTGAGGTTAAAATTGCTACTTTCATTATGAATTACTTATTGATTTTTTTAATAACTTGGATAATTTGTTTGCAGAAAATTTATTTAATACAATAAATTTATTTTTTTTCAAATATTTATAAATATATTTTTGATTACTAGCTGTTTTAATAGCTATAAATGGTATTTTTAAAAATTTAATTTCATTCACTGTAACGCTTGGTGTAACAATAGCTAAATCACTTTTTTTCATTATTTTTGCAATCTTATTTGAGTTAATGTATAATTTTATACCTTTCTTATTTTTACAATAATTTTTTAATTCCTTGAGATTTTTATTTGCATCTGTTGAGATAATATTAATATGTATATTTTTAAATTTTTTTAGTATTTTTAGTATTTTTTTATTTAAGTTTGCAGTATCTGCACCACCCATAGCTATAAAAAAAGTGAAATTTTTATTTATTTTATACTTTTTAGCTTTTTCCTTTATGAATTCATCTCTTATAAGTGTGTATTTACTACCACAAAGTATTTTACATGTTGTTGGAACAAGTTTTTTGTATCTTTTTTTGTTTGCACCTATATTATGATTTAGTAATATATCACAATAATGCTTCTCGTAAGTATCATCAAATGAGAGTATCTTTACTCCTGTTTTTTCTTTTATATATTTTTCTTTTTTATAGTCTATCTTATAATGATCTATTACTAACAAATCTATATTTAAATTTTCAACTAATTTTACTAACTCTTTTTTAGAGTTTGATTTTAAAATTTTTACTTTATATCCAGAATCTTTTATTTTATGATTTATATTTCCATCTAAATCTTGTGTAGCAAAAGTTATATTTGAATTTTTATATTTTGAAGCTAAAACTAAATCACGCATTATGTGACCTAAACCTATTTTAGATGATGAGTCTGCACGAAAAAGTATGTTTGACATTTTTTTACTATTTGTGCTATAATCGTTGTTGAAATTCGACATTAGTCGCTCCCCTCTCCATTTGGTGTAGGGGTTACTACCCTACAAAACTTTTCTACTAGTTTATTAAACTCTTTTTCACTCAGTTTTGCAAGTCTATATTTTATCCTCTTGCTGTCAAAAGTTTTTGATTGTAGAAGGAGTGCCGAGTTTGTACGATTTTTAAAACTTACTTCATGAAAGAAATAGCCATTTTTTACTTGACTGCTAAGAGGAATTCCTAAAAAGAGATGTTTATTAAATTTTTTTAAAACAACTACTGGTCTTAAAAAATCTTTACCTTTACCATATTGTTCATATCCGATATTTTGCCCCATTGAAATAAATAATATATCTCTTTGGCTAAAATTCATAGGCTGTTTTGTGTTTAATTTTCTTTTTAAGTCACTCCATGCTTGATAATTATCTTGAAATATTGATTTATACATAAATTCAGCTTTTTTCCAATCCTCTGGTGTGTCTATATCTTGAACTAAGTGTCTAGGTAAAATTATAGGGATAGAGTCTTTTCCAAACATAATTTCATCAGATTTTTGATTTAATTTGCTCCAGTAAAATTGTCCTGCATCTTGATATGCCTCTTCTAAATCTTGACTCCTTGTCGTATAATATTCAGGGGTAAACATTTCACATCTTCCCTTATTATTTAGTTTGAAAGTTCTTTGAATCGGAAAAGGCATTGAAGTAGCAGAAAAACTATTAATAGCGTCTGAGTTCTTAATCTCTTCATATCCTTTTATTAGGAACTCTTTTTGTAGTAACGGTGCAGTAGCATAGATAGTACATACATAATCATAAAATTCTCCACAAGAGTTTAAGTAATCTATAGCATGTTGAGTAACATCAGCCGTTCCTGTAAAATCATCGCTTAATTCTTTTGGTCTTATAAATGGAACTTCTGCACCATACTCTTTAGCAATTTTTGCTATCTCTTCATCATCAGTAGAAACTATAACTTTTTTAAAAAGTTTACTTTTTATTGCAAGTTCTATGCTGTAAGATATCAATGGCTTACCATGAAAAAGTTTTATATTTTTTTTAGGTATTCGTTTGCTTCCACTACGAGCTGGAATAATTGCTATAGTGTTTTTCATTAAAAATAAACTCCTTTTTACTTACTTATTTATATCTGTCAATTACTTCTAAAACAGTTTTTGCAACATATTTTGCATCATTCATATTCATTTTTTGGTGACAAGGTATAGAAATTTCAGATGAGTAAAAGTTCTCTGATTCTTTCAAAGAAGTCTTTCCAAATTGTTTTACATAAAAACTATTTTTATATATAGGTCTATAGTGAACCTGTATTCCCATGCCTTTTTTTTGAAGTTCTTTAAAAATATTTTCTTTCATATGGTGTAACTTCTGAGTTAAAAATATAGGGTAGAGATGCCTTGAACTAGTAGTGTTTACTTCTAGTTTTTGAGTTGAAAAAAGGTTTTTATCTTTAAATTGTTTATCATAATAATTTGATATTTTATTACGAACTTTTATAAAATTATCAAGTTTTTTTAATTGTGAAGAACCAAGTGCGGCAGCTACTTCAGTCATACGAAGATTATAACCCATACTTATCATATCTGAATGCCACAATTCTTTTTTGATTATACCGTGAGAACGATATAGCCTAAGTGATTCTGCATATTTTTTGTTATTTGTTAATACAGCACCACCTTCACTCGTTGTTATAGGCTTTATAGCATGAAAACTAAAGATTGTCATATCTGAAAATGAACCTATTTTTTTATCTTTTATTGATGAGCCAAGGGCATGAGAAGAGTCTTGAATAACTAAAAGATTATATTTTTTTGCAATTTTAAGAATTTTTTTTATTTCAACTGGTTTTCCAGCAAAATCAACAGGAACTATAGCCTTCGTTTTATCTGTTATCAGTTCTTCTATTTTATTTTCATCTATATTACCATCAAGTTTTATATCACACCAAACAGGCTTTGTTCCAAGTTGTACAAACATATTTGATGTAGCTACAAAACTTATAGGAGTTGTTATAATTTCATCTCCTTTAGTTATCCCTGATGCATCATATGCTCCATTTAGTGCTGAAGTGGCTGAGTTAAAAGCTATGGCATATTTTGCTCCAGTATAGTCGCATAGATCTCTTTCAAATTTAGCAACCTTTGGACCTTGCGCAAGCAAATCACCCCTTAAAACTTTTACGACTTCCTGAATGTCATTATCATCAATAAATTGAGTTGAATAGCTTAACATTGAATATATAACCTCGTTTTCTTGAATACAGATATTTTAGCATAAAAATTAGAGTTTTCGACTTAATGTAAAATATCTGTAAACTTTGGAAAACTAAAGGAAGAGTATTAAAGAGGCGAGATACAGTGTAGCTGTGCTATTAGCAACTGTAATATAGTATTTTACTTCACAATATTTAGCTAGTGCATCCTCAAAGGCTTTGACTTTAGAACCTGTTGTAAGGTAGTCAGAGTTTAATGTTTCAACAACTGCATTTATATCTTCTTTGTACAGGAATTGCTTACTGCAAGGTATCATGTTTAAACTTTAAAATTTGGATCAACATGATCAACTATTAATTGACGCAATCCTTCCACTGTTTCCCATTCGATGTTTGTTCTTGAGTTATATTTAAATCCGAAAGGAACTTTTATCGCTTTATGATGTTTTATATAATCATCTTCCGTATAAGTATATGATACAGATGGCAAGATTGCATAATAAGGACCTAAATCGATGGTATTTAATGAATCAGTATCAGTAATCATTTCCTCATGTAATTTTTCACCAGGGCGAATACCAATATCTTTTATTATACATTCTGGGGCAATTGCTTCAGCAATGTCCAAAATTTTATACGAAGGAATTTTAGGAATAAATATCTCACCACCTAAATGATTATCAAGAGCAAACATAACTAAATTCACACCATCTTGTAATGAGATATTAAAACGAGTCATATCCTTATGGGTAATTGGAAGAACACCATCTTTACGTTTGTCCATAAAAAATGGAATAACACTACCACGAGATCCCATTATATTACCGTAACGAACAACACTAAAATGAATGTCTTTTGAACCTCGAATATTATTTGCAGCCACAAAAAGTTTATCTGAAGCCAACTTCGTTGCACCATAAAGATTAATCGGTGCACATGCCTTATCTGTAGACAGTGCTACGACATCTGTTACTCCACATGCCAATACTGCATGAATAACATTTTCAGCACCGTTAATATTTGTTCTAATGCATTCGGTAGGATTATACTCAGCAGTATCGACTTGCTTAATAGCTGCAGCATGAATAACAACATCAACACCTTCACAAGCTTGTGTTAAACGAGATTGATCTCTTACGTCACCAATAAAAAATCGTAATTGAGGAAAATCAAAAGAAGGATATTTCTGTTTGATAAGTGACTGTTTAAACTCGTCACGAGAATAAATAATTATTTTTTTAACTTTAGGGTATCTAGTTAAAATAGTTTCTATAAACTTTTTACCAAATGAACCTGTTCCACCTGTAATTAGAACTATCTTATTATTTAACATTTATTTCCTTCGTATAATATATTGACCAATCAAATCGCAACAATTAGAATCTCAACTTTCGCACATATAAAAGCCAAGTTCAACCCCATAAATAGCCACTTTATAGTACAATTCACTACTGCAAATCAATATACAAGGGCGATTTTATAAATTAGATGAATATTATCATAGATGCAATAAGTAACAGATTAAATTATCAGCAATTCTAAGTGAAATCAACTATTCATATAAAAACTTATGCTTTGAAAGATAAACAAAAAGTTTTATAGACATCCACAGTGGATAATTAGATACAGACAGACACTTATGTCATCTCAATTTCATTTTAGTTATTATATCATTTTAGTCTTATTTATAAAAAATTTAAATTTAGTTCTTGTATTTCTCTACATAACCTAATATAATCCACCATCATCAAACAATTTATATAGTTGGTTGGTGGAGCTGTGGAGAATCGAACTCCAGTCCAAAAACAAGTTTGCTATGACTTCTACATGTTTAGAAAAGTTGTTTTAAATCTCATCTTGCTTCACACAACTTGCAAAGCTACACAAGACCAGCCTCTCGCTTTCATCATAAGTGGAGACACACTTATAATATATCTAAATAAAGGGTTATACTTCACAATCTTGCTTATTTAGAATCCACAAGTGAAGCAGCCCGTCCTCTTACGAGGGGGTAAAACTTAAGCTACTGCTAAAGCTGGGCGATAATTTGTATTGTTTGCGTTTACAATAAGTTGAGCCGTATAACGGAGATGCTCAGTCCGACATGCTATCATAGCCTACATTGTTCCTGTCGAAACCATGTCAGCCCCAAGGTTATCAGATTATATCAAGTTTATAGTTTAAAATTGTTGATTTTGAAGTTTCTTGATATAAAAAAGGTGGTGGCCAATCTCGGAATCGAACCAAGGACACAGTGATTTTCAGTCACTTGCTCTACCGACTGAGCTAATTGGCCATTTTAAAAGGTGGTGGCCTGTCTCGGAATCGAACCAAGGACACAGTGATTTTCAGTCACTTGCTCTACCGACTGAGCTAACAGGCCATCTTTTAAAGAGCGAAATTATATCTATAAAGCGCTGAATGTTAGCTTATGTTAAAAACAGCCTCTTTAAATTCTTCCCCTCTTTGAGCATAAGAAGTATATTCATCAAGACTTGCAGCCGCTGGAGAGAGTAGGGCTACCTCATTTTGCAACAGGTTTTTATCTATCTTGTTTATCGCATCTTTTAGGTTGTCACAACGCTCAAAATCCAGTTTATATTTTGTTGCCAAGTTTGAGAGTTTATCTTTGTTTGAGCCTATATTGTATAGTTTTACATCTATAGTTGTTAAAAATTCAAACAATTCATCTAACTCCACACCTTTATCATCTCCACCTAAAATCAGATGTATATTAGATTTTTGGTATCTTTTTAGGGCAGCTTTACAGGCATCAATATTTGTTGCTTTTGTATCATTTACCCAAAGGCGATCTTTGGAATCTTTTAACTCCTCTTGTCTGTGAGGTTCAATTATAAACGAGTTTATATTTTTATAGTTAATTCTATCAAAAAGTATTTTATCCACTGCCATAGCTAGAAGGGCATCCATCAAAAATGCACCTTTAAATTTAATCTTTTTTATATCTATATCAAATCTAGTGGATATATCTTGCTCGTTTTTGTAGGTGATGAGATATGCTTTTGTATTTATATCTTTATATTTATCAGGAATGATGGCAACTTCACCCTCTTTCATCATCTTGATGGGTTTTAGTTTTGCATCTATATATGCCTTTTTATCTCCATGCCAACTGATGTGGTCTGGTGTTATTGGTAAAAGTACATATATATTTGGAAATGCTTTATTTGTGTAGTGCATGGTAAAAGAACTTGTTTCAAGTATCCAGATATTGGCATGTGGGTTTAGTTTAGCTAAAGGTGTTCCTATGTTTCCACCCGCTTGTGAACCTTTATCTTGAAGTAGATGTTGCATCATCTGAGTTGTTGTTGTTTTGCCATTTGTTCCACTTATCCAGATTTTTAGTGGTTTTTCATCTGAGAAATAATCATATTCACTGATGAGGTGCTTAGCATTTTTTATAAGAGGATTTGATGGTGCTATGCCTGGGCTTGGTATCTCAAGATCTGAGTATTTTGGGTCAAATTCACTAGATGGTTTAATTCTAAAATTATTCTCATCTTTAAAGGGTTTTAGGCATTTATCATCATAAAATATGGCATGTGGAATTTTTGTTGCTAAAGCCTTAGTGGTAAGACCGTAACCAAAAAGGGAAACTCTTTTCATTATCTAATCTTTAAACTTATGAGAGCTACGATATTTGAGAGTATAGCGATTATCCAAAACCTAACGATAATTTTACTTTCATTCCAATTTTTCATCTCAAAATGGTGATGTATGGGTGCCATTAGAAAAACCCTTTTTTTGCGAAGTTTATAACTTCCAACTTGTAAGATAACAGAAACAGTTTCTATAACAAAGATAGAACCTATAAGAAGTAGTAAAACTTCACTTTTGGATATGATAGCCAGATAGCCTAAAAATGCACCAATGGTTAAAGAACCACTGTCCCCCATAAAAACTTCAGCAGGATGGCAGTTGTACCATAAAAATCCACTTAATGCGCCTATTAATGCACTAGCGACTATTGCAACTTCTCCAACTGCAATATTTGGCATAAGCAGATATGCACTTAGTGTTGCATGTCCTGTGATATATGTGATGACACTAAAAGATGCAAGTGCTGTGATGGATGGAACAGTTGCTAGACCATCAAGTCCATCTGTAAGATTTACAGCATTTGATGTTGAGATGATAACCAAACTCCAAAATATAGTTGCAAAGATATTCATGTTTATCACTGGGTTTTTGAAAAATGGAACATATAAATCAGTGTTAAAATCAGCGATACTATATAGAAAAAAAGTGATTATAAAAGATGAGATGATCTGTAATGCAAGTTTGGCTCGTGCTTTTAACCCTGCTAAATTTTCATGTTTTTTAATCTTTGCATAATCATCTTGAAAACCAATCAAAGCAAATAATATTAGTGTGATAATGGCACCTATAACATAGATGTTTGATAATTTTACACTCAGTAGTGAAGCAACAATAGTTGCACCAATAAATACAATTCCACCCATAGTTGGAGTAGAGGCTTTCTCTTGGTGTCTTTGGGGTGCTAGTGTGTTAATGGGTTGTGTACTAGATGTTCTTTGCGCCCATCTTATAAACTTTGGCATAAGAAAAAGTGTGAAAATAAGTGCTAGAAAAAATGAGATTCCAGCTCTTATAGTAATGTAGCCAAATAGATTGATATTAAATGTTTCATATAGCCAATAAAGCAAAATTTTCCTTGCATCAATAAATTAAAAGTGACATTATAGTATAATCACCTAAATTTTTCGTTTAAAGGAAATTGTATTGGGCAAAAAAACAATTTTGGTTATAACTGATGGTATTGGTTATAGCAATAAAACTGAGTTTAACGCATTTTACAATGCTAAAAAACCAACTTATGATAAGCTTTTTAAAACAGTACCATATGCTTTAATAGATACTTTTGGACTTAGTGTTGGACTTCCAGAGGGACAGATGGGTAACTCTGAAGTTGGACATATGAGTATAGGTAGTGGTCGTGTTTTGTATCAAGATTTGGTGAAAATATCTTTAGCTCTTTCTGATGGCTCAATGAAAAACAACAAAGAGTTGCAAAATCTTTTTAAAACTTCTGATAGACTTCATCTTATAGGTCTTTTGAGTGATGGTGGTGTTCATTCGCATATAGATCATTTTATGGGTATAGCAGATATAGCAGCAAAAGAGGGTAAAAAAGTTTTTTTACATCTTATAACTGATGGTAGAGATGTTTCTCCAACCTCTGCACAAAAATATATACAACAAGTTCAAAAACATTTAAATGAAAATGTAACTATTGCAACTATATCTGGTCGTTTTTATTCTATGGATAGAGATAACCGTTGGCAAAGGGTGAAAAAGGGATATGATGCGATAGTGAATGCAACTCCAAAAACTGACTTGACACCAGATGCTTATGTAACATACTCTTACTCTTTGGATGAAACTGATGAATTTATTGAGCCAGTTGCATTTGATGGTTATGATGGTATGTTGGATGGTGAGAGTGTGCTTACTATAAACTTCAGAAGCGATAGAATGAGAGAGATGGTAACTGCTTTGGGGGATGAAAATTTTAATGAGTTTGAAAGAAAACCTATAAAAGTTAATCTTGCTACCATTACAGAATATGACAAAAGTTTTCCCTATCCTGTACTTTTTACAAAACAAACACCTAAAAATACTTTAGCAGAGGTTATATCTGCTAATGGATTAAGACAATTTCATACTGCTGAGACTGAGAAGTATGCCCATGTGACATTTTTCTTTAATGGTGGCATAGATGAGCCTTATGCAAATGAAACAAGAGTTTTAGTTCCGTCTCCAAATGTAAAAACTTATGATATGAAGCCAGAGATGAGCAGTGTTGAGGTTGGTAATGGAGTTTTAAAAGCTATGGATGATGGCTATGACTTTATAGTTGTAAATTTTGCAAATGGAGATATGGTTGGTCATACTGGTAATTTTGAAGCAGCTAAAAAAGCTGTTGAAGCGGTAGATTTACAACTTGGTAGGATTGTTCAAAAGGCAAAAGAGGATGATTATGCACTTGTTATTACATCTGATCATGGAAATTGTGAAGAGATGAGAGATAAAGATGGACATATCTTAACAAATCATACAGTTGGTAAGGTTTGGTGTTTTGTTCAAGCAGATGGTGTAGATAAAGTTAAAAGTGGTGGTTTAAATAATATCGCACCAACAGTTTTGCAACTTATGGGTTTAGAAATTCCAAAAGAGATGGATAGTAGTTTAATCTAAAAAAATGAAGGGATAAAATTTATGAAATTTAGTGGAAAAAATGTTTTAGTTACAGGTTCTAGTCGTGGTATCGGTGCAGAGATTGCAAAAACTTTAGCTGGTTTTGGATTGAAAGTTTGGATAAATTATAGAAGTGGAGCCACTGAAGCTGATGCTGTGAAAGAGGCTATTGAAGCTGATGGTGGAAGTGCGGCTGTGATAGGGTTTGATGTGAGTGATGAGAGTGCATTTATTGATGCTATAAAAACTATAATAGATAGTGATGGCGAACTTTCTTACCTTGTAAATAATGCAGGAATAACAAACGATAAATTGGCTCTTCGTATGAAAACTGATGATTTTATGAAAGTTATAAATGCAAACCTTACTTCATGTTTTATAGGGTGTCGTGAGTCTATGAAAGTTATGAGAAAGAAAAAATTTGGTGCAGTTGTAAATATCGCTTCTATCGTAGGTGAAACTGGTAATGTTGGGCAGGTAAATTATGTGGCAAGTAAAGGTGGAGTTATTGCAATGACTAAAAGTTTTGCACTTGAAGCTGCAACAAGTGGCATAAGATTTAACTCTGTGACACCAGGTTTTATTTCAACTGAGATGACAGATGCACTGAGCGATGAAATTAAAGATAGTTTTACATCAAAAATACCTATGAAAAGGTTTGGTAAAGTAGAAGAAATAGCACAAGCAGTGGCATTTTTGTTAAGTGATTATTCAAGTTATATCACTGGTGAAACTTTAAAAGTAAATGGTGGGATGAATATGGCATAACAAAAAAGGCTTTTTTTTAAGCTAATTTTGTTATAATTGTGCGATTAAATTAAAATACAGGAGCTATAATGGCACTTTTAGACGATATTAAAGAAGTAGTAGTTGAGCAATTAAGCGTAAACGCAGATGAAGTAAAAGAAGATGCGAAGTTTGTTGAAGATTTAGGTGCAGATAGCCTAGATGTAGTTGAATTGGTAATGGCTCTTGAAGAGAAATTTGATATTGAAATTCCTGATGATGAAGCAGAGAAAATTCAAACAGTTGCTGATGTAGTTGCTTATATAGAAGGCAAATAATTTAGTTTTTACCGAAGGTATCGCCTTTGGTAAAATATTTTTAGTAGTTAATGGTAGTAGTTGATTTTTAAAAGTATTTTATAATTTTGATGGAGCAGGTTAAATGAGAAGAGTAGTAGTTACTGGTATAGGTATGATAAATTCAGTTGGAAATGATAAAGAGAGTTCTTTTAAAGCTATATGCGACGGTGAATGTGGGATTGATACTATTAGTCTTTTTGATCCTTCAGACTATAGCGTGAAAATTGCTGGTCAAGTAAAAGATTTTGACCCAGCTACTGTTATGGCACCAAAAGAGGTTAAAAAAGCTGATAGATTTATCCACCTTGGTCTTAAAGCTGCTCAAGAAGCAATGGCTGATGCTAATCTACCAGAAGATATAGATATGGATAGATTTGGTACTAGTGCTGGTAGTGGTATTGGTGGGCTTCCAGCTATTGAAAAAACTTCTATTATCATAAATACTCGTGGACCTCGTAGAATTTCTCCATTTTTTATCCCATCTGCTCTTGTAAATATGCTTGGTGGTTTTGTATCTATTGCTCATGGAACAAAAGGACCAAATCTTTCGAGTGTAACTGCTTGTGCCGCTGGTACTCATGCTGTAAGTGAAGCTTGTAAAACTATTATGTGTAATGGTGCAGAAAGAATGTTGGTTGTAAGTGCAGAGTCTGCTATAACTGGTGCTGGTGTTGGTGGTTTTGCTGCGATGAAAGCATTGTCAACTAGAAATGATGACCCAAAAACATCTTCAAGACCATTTGATAAAGACAGAGACGGTTTTGTGATAGGTGAGGGTGGTGCAGCTTTAGTTTTAGAAGAATATGAAGTAGCCGTTTCTCGTGGTGCAAGAATTTATGCTGAGATTATTGGTTTTGGTGAAAGTGGTGATGCAAATCATATAACTACACCTAGTCTTGATGGGCCACAAAGAGCTATGAAAGCAGCTTATAAAATGGCAGGTGAACCTAAACTAGACTATATAAATGCACATGGTACAAGTACACCTGTTAATGATAAAAATGAGACTTTAGCGATTAAAGAACTTCTAGGTGGTAAAGAAAATTGTCCACCAGTTAGCTCTATTAAAGGTCAGATTGGTCACTGTCTTGGTGCTGCTGGTGGTATGGAAGCTGTAACTTGTCTTATGGCTATGAGAGATGGTATTATTCCACCAACTATAAATCATATAACTCCAGATGAAAATTGTGATCTTGATTATGTTCCAAATAAAGCAAGAAAAGCTGAACTTGATATAGTTATGAGTAACTCATTTGGCTTTGGTGGAACTAATGGTGTTCTTATTTTTAAAAAAATCTAGTTTAAGGATTTGAATTGGCTACATATTTAAAATTTGAACAAAAAATTAAAACTCTTCAAGAGGATATTATATCTGCACAGGTTCGCCATGATGAGAGTGAGCTTGAAAAGTTAAAGAAAACTTTAGATAAAGAAGTCGGAAAGATTTATAAAAATCTTTCTGATTTTCAAAAACTTCAACTTGCCCGTCATATAGATAGACCTTATGCACTTGATTATATAAACCTTATTATGAGAGATAAGTATGAGATTCATGGAGATAGACATTTTCGTGATGATGCTGCCATCCTTTGTTATATGGGTTATATTGGTGATGAAAAAGTGATGGTGATTGGTGAGCAAAAAGGTCGTGGTACAAAAAATAAGATAAGAAGAAACTTTGGTATGCCACATCCTGAAGGTTACAGAAAAGCTCTTCGTGCTGCGAAAATGGCTGAAAAATTTGGTATCCCTGTGCTTATGTTAGTAGATACTCCGGGTGCATATCCAGGACTTGGAGCTGAAGAGAGAAATCAAAGTGAAGCGATAGCCAGAAACCTTTTAGAATTAGCTGACCTTGACACTCCAACCATCTCTATTGTTATTGGAGAAGGTGGAAGTGGTGGTGCTTTAGCTATTGGTGTGGCTGATAAATTTGCTATGATGAGATATTCTGTATTTAGTGTAATTTCGCCAGAGGGTTGTTCAGCTATTTTATGGAGTGATCCTGCAAAAGCAGAAGTTGCAACAAATGCCATGAAAATTACTAGTGGCGATTTAAAAGAGTTGGGGCTTATTGATGATATTATTGACGAACCACTTATTGGCGCTCACAGAGATAAAGATGGCGCAGCAACTGCCATAGCTGATTATTTTTTAAAAGAGTTAGCGCTACTCAAAGCAATGAGTAGCGAAGAGAGGATGTCAGCTAGATATAACAAACTGGTTGCACCTGGTGCATTTTCAGAATAGTTGAGTTTTTAGGAGCTACGGTTTTATCTGTGCTTCTAATCTTTGATTGTTTCTCTATCTAATTCTAAAAATGGGTCAATTTTAGGTCTTTTCAATTTTTTTGCTTCTTTTGAGAACTTTATTAAGTCTTCTACATTGTTTATATTTTCTTTTATATTTTCAAATGACATTTTAAAAAGTGCATATGTTGTTAGTACATCACTCATAGCACGATGATGTGTGGCATGTGGGTTTAGATTAAATGTTTTATCTAGGTATGATAGAGCATATCTGTAAGAGACTACACTTCTCTCAGCTAAAGCAAGGGAGCAAAGGGAACGATTTAGCAGTGGTTCAAGACCTATTTTCATTAAGGATTCAGAGATAAATTTATAGTCAAATTTAACATCGTGTGCTATAAAAATTGCATCACCTAGAAAAAGTTTAAAACTATAAAGTACATCTTTTAGTTTTGGAGCATCTTTTGTATCTTCAACGCTTATACCTGTTATGGCTACAATATGCTCATTTATCTCTTTGCATTTTATTAAAGATTCAAACCTATCTATGATTTTACCATCTTTAATTTTTAATCCTGCTATCTCTATGATTTGATGTCTATCTATGTGTGACCCATTTGTTTCAATATCAACTATGCAAAATTCAGCTTTGTTTATAGGTGTGAATTTTGTTGAAAAATAGTAAAAACCTTTGTTCTTTATAATGTCTAAACCTTGAGACCTCCAAAGTTCAAGAGAGTAGTCAATGCTATCTTCTATTTGAGATTTTAAATTTTCTTGAGGTAAGCCTCTTGTGGATAGTTTTGAGATACTTTTTGCATCAAGTGGGAAAAAATTAGCTAACATTATTTCGCATTTTCGATAAAATCTTGTACTTTTTTGATGTCTTTTTTGCCATGGCTTATCTCAACACCACTACTAACATCAACACCATAAAAATCATAGTTTTTAAGTGGTGTGATATTTTGTGGAGTTAGTCCACCTGCTAGTATTATTTTTGAGCAATCTATATCTTCAAACCACTCTATGTTAAGTCTTTTCCCAGCACCACCATATGCTTCGCAATAGGCATCTATAAGTCTATATTCGTCACTATATTTTAGTATATCTTCTTTGTGTTTTGCTCGTATAACTTTTATGTGTGCAACGGTAAGATTTTCATAAACTTCTCTATCTGCTTCAAAATGCAGTTGAGCTAAAGTAGCTCCTACTTCTTGGCATGTGGAGTTTATGGTTTGTGCGTCTTCATTGACAAAAAGGGCTACTTTTTCAACAAAAGGGGGAAGTTTTTGTATGATACTTTTGGCATGTGGGATTGTTACAAATCTAGGAGATTTTTCATAAAATACAAATCCCAAAGCATCTGCCCCAGCTTCTATGGCTATCATTGCATCTTCGTATGAGGTTATTCCACAGATTTTGACTTTCATTATATTTGCAGACTTTCTATCGCCTCTTTTTTACTTCTATGGTTAAAAACATAACTTCCAGCAACTACAACATCAACACCAACTTCTTTTAGTTGTTGGATGTTTTTGTCACTTACTCCTCCGTCAACTTCTATAAGACAATCTGGATTGATTTTATTTCTCATATCATGAAGTTTTTTTGCCTTTGGAATAACACTCTTTATAAAGCTTTGTCCACCAAAACCAGGATTTACACTCATGAGTAAAACCATGTCTAAATCTTCTAAAAGATATTCAACCATCTCTGGAAGTGTATGTGGATTTAGCACAACACCAGCTTTAATCCCATAAGATTTTATCTTTTGTATAAGCCTATGAGGATGTTTCTCTTCCTCTATATGGAAGGTGATATATTTAGGTTTTAGTGGTGCAAAAAGTTCAACAAAAAAAGTGTTGTTCTGCACCATCAAGTGAACATCTAATGGTTTTGTAGCACATTTTGCAATGGCAGAGACTACAACAGGACCTATTGTTAGATTTGGAACAAAATGTCCATCCATAACATCAACATGGACTAAATCACATCCAGCCTCACAAATGGCCTCAACATCTCGTTGTAGATTACCAAAATCAGCAGATAGTACACTAGGGGCAACTTGCATTATTTTCCTTTATATATGAGTGGTTAATTTTTTTTGTATTATACTGTTTTGTTAACTTTTTATCTAGTTAAGAAAAACAAAAATTTATCATTATCAAATGCTAAATCTACTTGAACACCTTTTCTAGCAGTTGTCATCTCTAAAAGATTGTCAATATTATTATATGTTCTTGGTAATGTTATATTTACATTTATATTTTTATCAGCAAGTAAAGTTTTTACTTTCCCACCAATAATATTTACAAGTTCAGACAGGGAATCTAAAATTAATTCTGCATCATTAGTTTCTTCACCAATGAGTAGTTCACAAGCTTTTTTGGCAATATCTTTTGGAAATACCAAGATAACCATACCGTCCATATCCCCATAAAATCCTATGGAACTAGCAAGTTTGTCTGTTTTTTCTTTTATCTCTATGTTATGGATTTCTGCGGCTTCTTTGATAGCTTTAGAATTTGTCATCATCTCTATAGTCAAGACTGTAGCATCTATAAAGTTTGGTAATTCTGTGACTGTTATTTTGTTTATCGCTCTTTTATTTTTTGTGGCTACTGCACTACTCCCACCTAAATCTTCCAATAATTTTTTATCATGCAAAATATCGTCCATCTGCTCAAAAAACATAATCCCAGAGTCTTCCATAGTCTCTTTAAATGCTTTTGGTATCTTGTCAAAGGTCATACCTGCAAAACAGATTGTAGCATTGTATTCAGCTGCTGAACTTGCAAGGCGAGAAAAAAAGTTTAAGGCATGAATATTCATACTTACAACTTTGTATGCATCAAAAATAAAAAGTGTAAAACCAACATTTAGGGAATTGTTATGATAGGCGATATTAAATGTATTTCCTATATTTGCATCTAAAAAAGATGAGATAGTGTATATGATAGCATTACCAGTTACTCTAGTAGCTATTTTTTGTCCCATCTGTCCAAGGTATGTATCTTCAATAACCATATCGTATGAACCCTCTTTGGAAGCTTTCTCTAAAAATTCCTGTTTTGTTTGGGCGATGATGGGGTTGTGTCCGTTATCATGTAACTCTATAGCCATTGCTGATCTTTGGGATTTGTCGTCGCTAAATAGTAAGACAGATTTTGAATCATTTTTAAAGTTAGAACTAAAAAGTGATGCAATTTCGTAGGTTTTAAATAGAGAAAAATTTATATCATCCTTGTAAAAATTCATAATAGCTTGAAACTTTTTGTTGTCATAATCACAAAAACCAACTGTTGCATGATTTTTCAAACGAACTTTAACAAACATTTTTACAAAGGTATCAAGACCATTTCTATTGAAAAATATCACTTTTTTTAATGAAACTAAAATCATGTCAACTTTAAGATTTTCTGTAGCATTAATATCCTCTATGGTTAAAAAGGAAGTGGCGCTGTTACCATCTAAAAAACCTTGTGGCGAAAATATACCGATACCATCTTTTACTATTGCTCTCATATTAGCTACCTATTTCCATTAATGTCGAAAACTCTTCATATATATCAGATACATAATCTATTTGAAAATCTATAAAATCATTTAAATTTGCTTCTATAAAAACTGGTTGAGATAATTCAAAAAAGAGTAAAAGATGCATCCATTTTCCAAGGGTATTTATGGACTCATCGTCTGATGGTTTCACACCAGAAGATGCTTGGACAATCTTTGCAATATCTTCTGGCATATCCCATTTTTTAGAAATCATTTGACAAATATCAAATAAATCAACACCACAAAGACGGGATAAAATGGTGTTGTAATCAAGTGCTTTTGTTCCTCTTAGAAGATTTACATCATCTATATGTTCACAAAATAAAGCCTCTGAGACTATGATACTAGCTGGTAACAAAGTTATAGAACTTTGTATATCTACATTCTTTATTTTAAGGTGCTGAAGAACTTTTTGCCATTTTATGCTTAGTTGGTCTTGGAGGTTATGAAAAGATTTAGCATTTAGTTTAAAAAGTTTCCATTTAGATGGAGACAATAAAGTTACCATATAGTTATAAACGGCTTGTTGTGAACCTGAAACTCCCAAGATACCAAAAATTTGTGAGATTTCAGTTACTTCATTTCTAAAACCATAAATGGGCTTGTTTACCATGTTTGTAAGATATGATTTAAGGGCTGGGTCTGTTTGAGCAATTTTTGCAGCCTTAACCAGTTCCCCTTCGTTTAAAAGTTGGATAGTCGCTCTTAGAGCTTTAGGAGCTGGTGGAATTTTATCTATATAACTGTTTATTTTTTCTTTTGTAATCATCTGTTATACTTTTAGTATTTAATTTTGTACATTTTAGCTTTATAATGGTAAAAGAAATATTAAAATATCTCTAAAAAAATGTAAATTCCATTATATTAGATAAATCTCATTATATGTTAAATTTCATGGCTTAAGTTGGAGTTTTGCTTTACTTAGGTATAATTCGCAACTTTAAAACCTACAAAAGGAAGCTAATATGGCAAGAAGATGTGCTATAAGTGGCAAAGGCCCAATGAGTGGGAACAATGTTTCTCACGCTAAAAACAGAACAAAGCGTCGTTTCTTACTTAATTTAAGAACAGTTCGTATCACTTTAGAAGATGGTACTACAAAAAAAATTAAAATCTCTGCAAGAGAGTTAAGAACACTTAAGAAAAACTCTTAAGAGTTTTTGGAAATTGATTTGAACCTTGTTAAAAGGATTCGTAAATTTCTACATTGGGAGTCTTCTCCCACCCCACAAGCAAACCTTCTACCTGAGATTTATCCACATTTAAAAGCGTTTCGTTTACCACTAATTTTTACTGTATTGACTATGCTCATTGGCACATTAGGCTATATAATTATTGATGGTTTTACTCTTATGGATGCGATTTATCAAACTGGTATAACATTTACTACAGTTGGATTTGGTGAGATAGCACCCATATCTGATGCAGGAAGAATTTTTACTATCACTCTTATCATAGCTGGTTTTGCAGTTTTTTCAAGTGCAGTTGGTATTATGATTTCAGAGTTAAATAGGGGTCATATCATCGCCATTTTAAAGGAGCGAAGGATGTTATATAACATAGTAAGATTAAAGCAACACTTTGTTGTGTGTTATCATAATGATTACTCTCTTGAAGTAACTAAACAATTAAGACAAAATCACATACCTTTTGTTGTTATAGATCCAAGACCAGAGATACATGAATGGGCGATAGAACATAGATACCCAACATATCTTCAAGCTGAACCACATGCCGAATTAACGATGCTTAAAGCACATTTAGCAGCTGCAAAAGGGATTATAACTATGTCAAAATCTATAGCAGACAATATTGCTATTATCGCTTCTGTAAGATTATTTGAAAAGGAACATTTTTTACCAAAACCATACTATGTAATATCTGTGGCTGATAGTATGAGTGATGTTGAAAAACTTAAAAAATTGGGAGCAAATACAGTTGTAAGTCCTACTAAGCTTACTGCACAAAGGGTGAGTGCCATGGCAACAAGACCCGATATGGAAAATCTTTTAGAGGAGTTTTTATATAAAAGTGACAATTCACTTGATATGCAAGAGATAGAAGTTCCAAAATACTCTTGGGCAGTTTTGAAAAAGCTAAAAGAGACACATATAAGGCAAATTACCAACACTTCTATCATAGGTATAACGAAAAAAGATGGTAAGTTTTTATCTATGCCAAAGGGTGATGTGCTTATTACAAGTGAGTGTAAATTACTTGTGATAGGTAATGAGAATGATATTAAAGTTACAAAAGAGTTACTTAGAAGAAGAGAAAAACCAAAGGAGTTGAAGTTTGTATAAGATAACACAAGTTAAAAATGGAGTTTGTGCAAGTGAGGGTTTTTTTGCTGATGGTGTAAGTGCAGGGCTTAAACCAGATGGGGCAAAAGATATGGCATTTATAAAAAGTGATGTTTTGTGTGAAGTTGCATCAGCTTTTACAACAAATAAGATGGCGGCAGCACCGATAAAACATTTTAAAGCCAAAGGAGATTTTAAAACTGACTTTGTGCTGATAAATTCTAAAAATGCAAATGCTATGACAGGTGGGGCAGGAGTTGAGGATATAGATGAAATTCTTTCCACATGCCAAAATGTTACAAACCCAATTATGAGTTCAACAGGTGTGATAGGTGTAAGATTGCCAAAACAAAAAATCATAGATGGTATAAAGCTTTTTGATTTTTCACAAAAAAATCCAAGTGATGCTGCAAAAGCGATAATGACAACTGATACTTTCTCAAAAGAGATAGCATTGAAGGTTGAGCTTGATGATGGAAGTTGTTTCCACATAGGTGCTATGGCAAAGGGTGCAGGGATGATAAATCCAGCTATGGCTACTATGCTTTGTTTTATAACTACTGATGCAAAAGTATCTTCGCAAGATATGCAAAGTGCTTTGGATGAGGTGGTTAGAAAAACATTCAATGCTATAAGTGTAGATGGTGATACATCTACAAATGATACTGTTTTAGTGCTGTCAAATTCAAAAAGCAACTCTTATGATGAAGATGCATTTAAAGAGGCACTTTTTAAAGTTATGCATTTTTTAGCATTAGAGATGGTGAGAGATGGAGAGGGTGCAACTAAGCTTGTAACTTATAATATAACAGGTGCAAAAGATGATAATGAAGCTGAAGTGGTGGCAAAAGCACTTTCAGATTCGCTTTTGGTAAAAACAGCACTTTTTGGAGAAGATCCAAACTGGGGAAGAATCGCTTCAACAGTTGGTGCAAGTGGAGCTGAATGTTTGGAAGAGAGCCTAAGAATCTCTTTTGATAACCTTTGTGTTTATGATAAAGGAGAACTCTATTTTGATAAGGAGATGGAGAGAAAAGCTGCCATAGTAATGGGACATAAAAAGTTTACAATCTCATGTGATTTAGGTATAGCAGATGGAAATTTTAAAGCTTACGGATGTGACCTTGGTTATGAGTATGTTAAAATAAACGCTGATTATAGAACATAATTTATTGGTAAATTTGGTGTTAAAAGTACGGTTTTAACCGTACTTTTTAGAAAAAAAGTATTTTATACTCTACCTAAAGAGATTTTATTTCCTTTAAACTCTAGTATTTCTACTGTGATTTTTTCACCTTCGCTTAACACATCACTCACTTTTTCAACTCTATCTTTTGATATTTTTGAGATATGAAGAAGTCCATCAGTCCCATCTGGAAGCTCTATAAATGCTCCAAAATCAACTATCTTTTTAACAATACCTTCGTATTTATCACCAACTTCATATTTTATTTTAGCAACTTTTGGAGTGTTAACTATACCATGAATATGTTTTTTTGCACCCTCAACTCCAGATTTATTTTTACCAGTGATTTTAACTTTTCCGTCTTTTTTATCTATATCTATCGCTACTTCAAATTTCTCTATAATTTCACGGATAGTTTTTCCAGCTTGACCTATGATTTCACCTATAAAACTTGGATCTATATGAAAAAAATCAATGCTAGGTAAAACCCCATCATTAAATTTTATCTCATTTTGAGCTTCAAGCATGATGTCAATAATATGACTTCTACCCTTTTTTGCTTGGTAAAGTGCTTCTTTTAAAACATCTAAACTTATGCCACCGAGTTTAATATCCATTTGCATAGCAGTTATACCATCTTTACTCCCAGTTACTTTAAAGTCCATATCTCCATCATGATCCTCTAAACCCATTATATCTGAGAGGATAGCATAATTGTCGCCATCACTAACCATACCCATGGCAATACCAGCAACAGTATCACTTGTTTGGATATCTGCAGCCTTTAGTGCCATATAACCACCACAAACAGTAGCCATAGATGATGAGCCATTTGACTCTAAAATTTCAGATACTAAACGAACAGTTTGCCCATCTAAATCAATGATTGGTTCTAATGCTCTTTTAGCTAAGTTTCCGTGTCCTAACTCTCTTCTTTTTGTTCCCATAATTGGACTTGCTTCACCTACTGAAAAACCAGGGAAGTTATAATGAACCATAAAGTTTTCATTTTGAGTGCCACTGTCTGTAAGAGATTCAAACATTTGTGCATCTTTTGTTCCACCCATAGTTAAAACTACAAGTGCTTGTGTTTGTCCACGAGTAAAAAGACAAGAAGAATGTGCATTTGGAAGTACATTTGTACTTATTGATATAGGTCTGACTTCATCTAAAGCTCTACCATCAGCACGAATTTTATCGTTTAATATTTGACCTCTTACCTGCTCTTTTTTAACTTTTTCTATCGCATCTTTTAACTCAGCTTCGTCCCATTCTTCTTTTGTTAAAAGTATGTTTTTTCTAAGTTCTCTAAGAGCAGTTGAACGCTCAGACTTTGCCATCTGATTCATAGCGGCTTTTATATCTGGCATGTGGTTATCTCTAATAAAAGTTGCCATCTCTTCATTTAAAACATGAGCTTTACATTCTATACTTTTTGTTTCTTTTTTAAATGGCTTAAAAGCATTTTCATATTTGGCATTTGTTTCAAAAAGAAGTGTTTGAGTTTTTTCTAAGATATCTATAAGCTCATTTTCACCCATAGCATTTGAGATATGTGACCCCATCACAACATTTGACATTGTTGGGTCTATCATAGGGTCAATATACATATCATTAACTTCAATATTTTCTGAACCAAAAGAACGCATCTCAATCATAAGTAAATCATCTTTTGTACCCGATAGATACAAATCAAGTGTAGAATTTTTAAGCTGTGAAAGTGTTGGATTTAAAACTAATTCACCATCAACTTTTGCTGCTCTTGTAGCAGATACCGAAGTATTTATATCTATATCTGAAACATATAATGCTGCAGAAGCAGCATTTAATGCTAAAACTTGAAGATCTGATTCGCTATCAGCTGAAAATACCATAATTGTTATCTGAGTTGGATATCCAAATCCTTTTGGAAAAAGTGGACGCAAACTTCTATCTACAATTCTTGATGTTAAAGTTTCAAAATCACTAGGTTTTGTTTCTCTTTTAAAAAATCCACCAGGAATTTTACCCGCAGCATATGTTTTTTCAATATACTGCACAGTTAAAGGTAAAAAATCATCCTTTACTATCTCTGTTTCATCTATAACAACTGTTGCTAAAATTACACTATTTCCTGACTTTAACCATGCACTACCATTTGCTTGTTTTGCTACACTTCCAAAAGAGTAACTCTCTTTTACATTATCTATCTCTACATCTACATCATATTTCATTGTTTTTCCTCCAATAATTTTTCTATCGTCTCATCATCTATATCTTTAAACTCTTTATAATAAAGAGATGTTTTAACATAATCATCTATATCATAAAGAAAAAATATATCATCACAAAATGGTTCTAGCTGTTCTAAAATATCACTCGGTAATATAGGAACTGCAATATAAACTGCTTTTGGCTTCTGCACTAAAACGGTTTTTAATGCTGTCATAAACTTAAAACCTGTCTCGCTACCATCATCTATAAGTAACACAACTTTATCTTCCACATCTATAAAATGGCGTCCTTTTCGATACTTATAGATATAAGAAAGTATTTTTTCTTCATGTTTTCTACGAGCTTCACCATAAATATAATCATATTGTATCTCAAAAGCACCTACAAGTTGCTCATTTATAACTATCTCTTCTTTTTCACTGACTCTAGCAATCTCACAATCTTCATTGCGTGGTGCTAAAATAGGTTCTGAAAACAAAAAATCAATCACATTAAAAAATTCGCCCCTGATATGTGAGGCTAATTCTAATCCACCAGCAGAAACTGCAACCAGGTTCCAAGATTCATCTTTTAACCTTTGCATAGGTATAACATCTCGTAATTTAGAAGAGGCATCTTTACGATTTTGTATTATATTTTTATATTTTTTCATTCTTCACCTTTGAGCGAATCAGGAAGCCTAATAGCAAGATTTGATGAGGTGGAAGATCTCATGATAGGTTTTAAAACAATTGTAAAATAAACATACCTGTCATTTACAGAAGATGCACCATCTTGAGTTAAAACAGGTCTGGTGTTTTCAAGAAATTTCAATCCAAACTCCCAACATCTTTTTTTATATAAAAAGCCTATGTTTGAACTTTTTTTAAAACTTTTTTCTAAATCATAATCTAAACTAGCATAGTAAGAATAATGCTCATTATAGGTATAGGTTGCACTAGATGTTATATAACTTGTATATGGTGTATATGTGTCTGTTGTAGTTAAAAAAGTGTCTTTATATAGATGAGATAAAGAAAGATTAAAACCATTACCATTATATGAAATTTTATTTAAAACTTTAGAAAAAGAATGTTCATCGTAATTATAAAACATATTATTATAAAAATTGATACTACTTGTTATCTTGTAGTCAAGTTCATTTTCTAACTCTCCCAACTTGTTTGAATCATTTTTATAAAAAATCTTCTGTGCTAATCTATGATATATTCTTTGGGTACCATCTAAATCAAAAAGGTATTGAGAAAATCCCAATTTCACAATTTCATCTACATCACTAATGTTGTAAAATTCACATCTTGGGTCATCTATATTTTCCGTATCTGAACAAAAATCCTGATTGTAGTCATAATATCCACTTTTTGTATCTTCACCAGCAAAAATATATGTAATTCCAAAATCAACAACATGTGTAAAATCTTTATATGGTTTAGTCAATTCGGATGATATGGATAATATGTTATGTTCCCTAGCAAAAATCCCATCCTGATACTTACCAGTAGATACCTTTTCATCACCACTAAAAGATGAATGTTGGGCATACATGTATGCTGTATAACTTAGATTTAAATATTCATCAAATAAAGATGTTTGCAGGGTTAGAGGTATGTTTAAATCTGTCTGAAGAACTTTTTTATTTATTTCTCTTGTAATATTATGACTTTTTAGATCAACACTAGATAGTAGATGATCTTTAAAAAATGTATCTAAATAACGATGATATTGAAAAGTTGGAATTTGCTGAAGTGTATCTTCATTTGTTTCTTTTGTTAAATCTTTATAATATTTAAAATAGCTACCAAAATAATTTTTTTCAGTGTTATAAAATAAATTTATCCTTGATAAAACTTGAGAGGCTGTTGTATTTTGAGTTGTATCATTGGTTGAGAGGTTAATATAATCAACATCGTTCATATTATTAATGCTAACATAAATTCCAGATTGTCCTTCAAGCGAGGTACTAAACCACTGATTTATAAAATCATCATTGTCATATCTAAAATTAAATCCATAGTGAGAATCATTTAGGAGATTTTCATCTGTAAAATAGCTATCTTTCTCCTTGAAATATCCTGTTGTAAACTCACCCTTAGAAGTTGGTGAGTCGGTAAATCTAAAAGTAGTATAACCACCATAACCACGATTTGTTCTAACTTGAGGCTTTAACTCCAAATCCCACCAATCTTGTTCAGCAATATAAAAAGGTTGTTCATAGTAAAATCCCTCTTTATCAGACATTCCAAAAGCTGGAACTAATAATCCTGTTCGTCTTCGTGTATCTAGTGAATATCCAAAATAAGGGGTATATAAAACAGGAATATCATATATATATATTCTAGTATTGTATAAACTAAGCCACATATCGTCGGCATTATATGTAGATGAACTAAACTGCATCTGCCAGAGTGGGTCATTTGGATTACAACCACTTAAGACTCCAGATTTTATATCATAATCTTTATCTACTGCACACCCCTCATCTGCACTTATCCAAACTTTTGATTTTTTCTCAAGCATAAAAAATGGTTTAAAAGTTCTTTCTTTTTTAGATATATTTAATTTAGCATACTTTCCCAAAAGTTTATAATTTTTACCTTTAGTCGCACGAACATTTCCAAAAAGTTCTAAAATACCACTTTTTCTATCGTACTTTGCTTCATCAGCTGTTAAAAAATAATCTTTATATATAACTGTAACACCATTATATGCTTTAACTTTATCATCATGAGAGTCCATAGAAGTTGCATAAATTTCAACCTTTGAAGTAGCATATAATAAATATACAGTAGAAAGTAGTAAAAAGAAAAATCTAAGCATTTATAACCAAAGTTCTTGCTGTTTTATCATGAAGTGTTTGTTTTGCAGAATCAAACACACCCCACAAAAACCCAAGATAAAAAAATGTTTCACTTACGATTCTGAAAATTGCTCTATTTAGCGAACTCAAAACACTTGGATTTTGAAGTGTTCGTATCTCTATAACTCTTATTTTCATTATAATTTTACCAAGAGTTGCACCATATTGCATAACAAAAAAAGCTTGATAAACAATCTTCATAAACATATATTCAAATATAAAAGTATTTGTGATGTTTATCATCTCTTCAACTGTTGTAGCAGTAGAAAAAGAATCCCATAAAGCGATAATAAGCAAAAAAGAGAGTAATAGCTCATCAAGGAAAAAAGCAGTTGCCCTTTTACTTATGGGAGCGAGGGTCATCTCTTCGTGATTGAGAATATTTTGAATATTTTCGTCCATCTGATTTTAATTCCTAAAGAGCTTGATAAGCTATATCTGTTCTTATTTTTTTACCTGCGAAATGAACCTGACCACATCTGAGATATGCTCTGTTTCTTGCTTCTTTTATGCTATCGCCTAAACCAACACAAACAAGCACTCTTCCACCTGTTGCCATAAGTCTATCATCTTCCATACTGACACCTGCATATGAGATATGAGTATTTTCAGCTATCTCATCATGATGTGTTTCATCAACAATAATTTCAGCAGGAGTTGAAGAACCATAAGGATAATTTTCACTTGCCATCACAACACCCACCGCATATTGATTAGAAAACTCAACTTTTATCTCACCTAAACGGTTTGTTGCAGCTTTGTAAAACATATCAGATACACTTGATGTCATAAGTGGCATAAGTATCTCACACTCAGGATCACCAAAACGAACATTAAATTCTAGTGTAATTGGCTCACCATTCACAACCATAATCCCAATAAATAAAACACCCTCAAACGGAGCATTCTCTTTTTTCATACCATCAAGAGTTGGTCTTATGATTCTCTCTCTTACTTTTTGATAAAGCTCTTCATCTACTAAAGGTGTTGGAGCGTAAGCACCCATCCCACCTGTATTTGGACCTGTGTCACCATCTCCAACTCTTTTGTGGTCTTGTGCAGCAGGGAGTAAAATGTAGTCATCACCATCACAAACAGCAAACATGCTTAGCTCATATCCATCTAAAAACTCTTCAACTATAACTTTTTTACCAGCATCACCAAAGCTTTTTCCACTTAACATTTCGCTTATTGCTTTTTTTGCTTCATCGTGACTTTGAGCAATTATTACACCTTTCCCACCACAAAGTCCATCAGCTTTTACAACGATTGGTGTGTTGAGTTTATCTGTAAATTTAAAAAGTTCTTCAATAGAATCACTCTCTATATATGCAGCAGTTGGAATGTTGTATTTTGCCAAAAAGTTTTTCATATAAACTTTTGAGCCTTCAAGTTGGGCAGCTTCTTTGCTTGGTCCAAAAATAGTAAGGGAATTTGCTTTAAAAATATCTACAACACCATCAACAAGTGGTGCTTCGGGACCAACGATTGTTAAGTCAATTTCATTTTCTTTTGCAAATTCTGCGAGTTGATCATAGTCTTTTATATCAAGATTTTTACCTAAAAGTGAAGTGGCACCATTCCCTGGCTGAAAAAAAAGTTCGTGATTTTCATCTTCATTTGAAATAGCTCTTGCTATTGAATACTCACGACCACCAGAACCTAAAATTAAAATCTTCATATAAACTCCATATAAATAAATATAGCCCAAGTAGCCGTCTCGCAATTGGCTTGGTTCTAAAAGCCGAATTTGGGTGAAGAGAGGGTTGCCTGACGGCGACAATTTCTCGGCAGAGCTAACATACCTCAAACGAAACCATCGACACACGACAGCCCTACTAGTTCACAATTTGAATATGTAGAACCCTCATATACGCGATATATCGAACTACTCAGACTATTGTTGTGATTATACAAAAACTTTACTTGATTTTTTTATAAATTCTTCGTTATTTCGATACAACTTTGTATAGATGTTTTATCTGATATAACATACTCTACATCTTTTGGTAAAGCTTTTGCTGTTGTTTTTCCTATGACAATAACCTTGGCATGTGGACTTATGGTATGATTTTTCAAAAAACATTTCACACTAGATGGTGAAGTAAAGATTAAAATAGCATCTTCTTTAACTTCCACATTCCAAATAGCTTTTGAACATCCACTCTCATAAACAACAATTTCATCAACATCATAGCCATCATTTTGGCATGTGGATACAAAATCACTAGCTACAACTTTGGCTCTTAGATAAAGCCATTTGGTAGTTTTTGGATAACTTTTTATCTTATCTACAAGATTATCCCCATAACCACCACCAATATCTAAAATATTGCCACCCAACTCTTCATAACTTTTCGCACTTGCAACTGAAACACATAAGCTTGGCATGTGGATATAGTCATTTTTATCATACTGTTTTAAAGCCTCACTTGTTTGTTTTGAAGTGATGATAAGATAATCATATTTAAAAAAATCAATATTTGGTTTAAAAAAAGTTATATCTAGTGAATTTACACTTATGGCATGTGGATGTGCAGATATGGAAAAAAGGTATATTGGTTTTGAAGTAAATATTTGGTATAATTGCTCTATCATTTCCAGATGACGCCAGAAAGTCGCCCTCGCTGGACTCAGGATGGGAGAAATGGGCGCCTCCCCATCTGGATTTGTATATAACAGTTGTGCTTTTTTCAAAAATCTTTTCAACTCATTTTTTCTAAGCAGGTATATACTTATTAAAAAACCATCGTCATCCAAAACATGGGAAATTTTTCTACCATCATTATCATCAATCATATAAATAAATCGTTTACTTTTTGTATCAAAATATTTAGTTTGATAGTATTTAAATATAAAAGGTAAAAGTTTATAATAATTTATATCTATCTCACCATGTCCTCTTAACTCTTTTATGTAGCCCCGTTGTTTTGCAAATAAAAACTCCGTTATATATATCTTTTTTTCACCTATACTTGAGATTGCATATTTTGTAGTTTTATCGTATTTGTCTTTTTGTGGAAGGTTTAAAAGGTAATTTATATTTTTTTTATAAAGTGGGTAGTTTTGCAAAAACTACTCCCACTCAATAGTTGCTGGTGGTTTTGAAGATATATCGTAAACTACACGATTTATCCCATCAACTTCATTTATAATTCTTCTGCTGATTCTCTCTAATAGTTCATGTGGAAGATGAGCAAATGTAGCAGTCATTCCGTCAACTGCTTCAACAACTCTAACACAAACCGTGTTATCATAAGTACGGTTATCACCCATAACGCCAACAGATTTTACATTTAAAAGCACTGCAAATGCCTGCCATGTTTTCGCATAATATCCACTTGCTTTTAACTCATCTAGTAAAATAACATCAGCCTCACGAAGAAGATTTAGATCTGGTACATTCACATCACCCATAATACGAATAGCAAGTCCGGGTCCAGGGAATGGATGACGGTTTATCATATCTGATGGTAAACCAAGTTCTAAACCTATTTTTCTAACTTCATCTTTAAAAAGTTCTCTCAAAGGTTCAATCAACTCAAAGTCCATCCAGTCAGGAAGCCCACCAACATTATGATGAGATTTTATAACTTCACTAGGTCCATTTACGCTTATAGATTCTATGACATCAGGGTAGAGTGTACCTTGAGCTAAAAACTTAATCCCATCATGTTTTTTAGCCTCTTTTTCAAACTCTTCTATAAAAGTATGTCCTATGATTTTTCGTTTTTGCTCTGGGTCTGAAACACCTGCTAATTTATCTAAAAAACTATCAACAGCATCAACAGTAATCAAAGGTGCTTTTAAGTTGATTTTAAAAACTTCTTCAACCTGTTGTCTTTCCCCTTTTCTCAAAAGTCCATTATCAACAAAAACAGGTATGAGTTGATCGCCTATTGCTTCATAAAGCATAGCCGCAACAACGGAACTGTCAACTCCACCACTTAAACCACAAAGAACTTTAGCATCACCAACTTTCTCACGAATCATTTTAATTTGTTCTTTTAAGAAATGTTCCATTTTCCATTTCTCAGTTACTCCACAAATATTTTTTGCAAAGTTTCTAAGCATCAAATAGCCCTCTTCAGAATGTTGAACTTCTGGATGAAACTGCATAGCATAAATATTTTTTTCCTCATTTGCAATAGCAGCATAAGGGGAATTAGCACTTGTAGCGATAGGCTTAAAATCCTTTGGAAGCTTATCAACTTTATCACTATGGCTCATCCAAACAACTCTTCTGCTCTCGCAATCTTTAAGGAGTGGTGAGCAATGTTCTGGCTCAACTATCTCTAACTCTGCTTTACCATATTCATGATGATCGCTTCGTATAACACTACCACCAAAATCAACAGCAATTCTTTGCATACCATAACAGATACCAAGAATAGGCAAACCTAAATCATACACGCCCTTATCCACTTCGTAAGCATCTTCATTGTAAACAGAAGATGGACCACCACTTAAAATAATCCCTTTTGGATTTTTTGCTTTTATATCTTCAACAGAAGTATGGTAAGGTAAAATCTCGCAATAAATTTTATCTTCGCGAAGACGACGGGCTATAAGTTGGGTATATTGAGAACCAAAATCTAAAACTATGATACTAACATTTGTCATGGAGAAAAGCCTTTGAAAAATAGAATAATTAATAACGAAAGGATACTATAAAAAAGATTAATATTTGATTTATTAAGATTTAAAATTAGCACTACGGAAGTACGGTTTTAACCGTACTTCCAAGACTAAAAGTCATGCTTCTAATGGGGGGAGGTAGAGGTTAGTAAAGTCCCATTATCTCAAATTGAACATACCAAATAGCTATAGATACAATATAACCTACTAAAATTGTCCAAGAATGTTTCATATGACTTCCAAAAGTATATATACCTTTAAGACGCCCCATAACACCTACACCAGCAGCAGAACCAAAAGATATAAGACTACCACCAACACCAGCGGTCATAGTCACTAACATCCATTGATCAATTCCCATAGATGGAGATGATTTTAAAATTGCACTCATAACAGGAACATTATCTACAATAGATGATAAAAATCCAACACCAATATTTGCAGCAGTTGATCCAATTATGCCATATAAATTATGTATATAGTGTAAGAAGCCTAAAAAGTGCAATGCACCAACAGCTGAAAGGATACCAAAGAAGAAAAGGAGCGTATCATTTTCAACTTTTTGCATATTTATATAGATATTAAAACTGTTTGCTCCAGATTTTTTAAGATGAACAGAATAAAGTTTTAAAACAGCTAAACCAAACATCATACCCCACATAGCTGGGAAATGGAAAAACTGATGTCCTAAAACTGCTGTAACGATAGTGGCTACACCAAGATAAACAACACCCATTCCACCATCTTGAAGTTTGGGTTGTTTTTCAGTTGAAGCATCAAAAGGCGGTTGACCATTTGGAACAGATTTAGAAAGTAAAAAAGCTGTTATCCACCAACCAATTACTGAAGCAGGAAACAGATATAAAAAGTCCACAAACTCACCTTTACCAGCTGTCCAAGCCATCAAAGTTGTAATGTCACCAAAAGGACTCCAAGCACCACCGGCATTTGCAGCTACAACTATGTTGATAGCTCCAGGTACAAGAAAATTCATATTTTTCTTATCTATTGTAAAAAGTACAGTAGAAAGTATCAAAGCTGTTGTCAAGTTATCTGCAACAGGTGAGATAAAAAATGCTAAAAGACCTGTTAACCAAAAAAGTTTTTTATAAGTATAACCTTTTGAAACAAGTTTAAACTTCATCAAATCAAAAACACCCCTTTCTATGAGTGTTTCTATATATGTCATAGCAACAAGTAAGAAAAAGAATATCTCTGCTATTTCTAGTATCAAAGCTTCTAATTCATGATGTAATCCCATAGGATCCATGCCATTTACAGCATAATATATACCGATAAGCATAAACATAAATGTACCTGCAAAAAGTGCTGGTTTAGCTTTGTTTACCTCATATCTTTCCTCTGTGGCAATAAAGTAATATGCTATTACAAATACAGCCAGACTTAGCCATCCCACCCATGTTGTGGCTAGATTTATCGCTTCATGTTCCATTGTTAATCTTCCTTAAGTATAGTATGTACCCCAACCGATTCATCTCTAGCCAAAGCTGAGAGAACAATCTCTTTTGCAGTAAGTAATCTAAATTTCAACAGTTTACCAATTTTTTCATTTAAAAGTACATTAATTTGTTCTAAAGCACCATTTAATGAGCTTTTTGTTCTAACTATTGAAGCATTTTCCCACATAATCCGTCGAAGCTGGTTCTTTTTTGATTTATCCTCTTTTAAACTCATCACCTCATCATCCACTTGAAACTCTATAAAGTCTTTTTGATTTGGATTGTTTAATATATCTTCAACAGCTTTTGAAGCAAATACCAAAGCTTCTAAAAGAGAATTGGATGCTAATCTATTTGCACCATGAACTTTTGTTGATGCAACCTCGCCAACAGCATATAGATTTTTAACAGATGGAACTCTACCGTTTAAATCACTTTTAATCCCACCAATAGCATAATGAAAGGCTGGTGATATAGGTACTCTTTGAGATGGTACATCAAACCCAAAATCTTTTAAATTTTTATAAATATTTGGAAATCTTGATGCAAAATAATCTGCTTCAAAATTTGAGAAAGAGAGATAAATTTGCATTCCTGTTTTTTTACAATAATCATAGATAGATTTACTAACTATATCACGAGAAGCCAATTCTCCTCTTTCATCATAATCAAACAAAAATCTTCTACCATTTTCATCTTCAAGAGTTGCACCTTCACCTCTTAAAGCTTCTGTGAGTAACATTTTTTGAGCATAGTTACTATCTACAAAAACAGTTGGATGAAATTGCATCATCTCCATTCTCTCTAACTCTATCCCTTTCATTATACAAAGTCCCTGCATATCAGCGCTTATACATGGTGCATTTGTATGAAATTCAAATAAAGACCCAACTCCACCACTAGCGATAATGACATTTTTAGCATATATGTTTCTGCTTTGTCTATGATCAAGCACAGTTACTCCATAACATTGCCCATCTTTTATGAGCAGGTCAACCACTCTAGCATTACCGAGCATGGCATGTGGATTTTGCTGTAATAAAAAATGGTGCAGATACCTTCCAGTTGCATCACCACCAGCATGGAGTATCCTTTTACAAGAGTGAGCAGCTTCTTTTGTATAAAGAAGGTTTCCATCTTTATCACTATCAAATTTAAATCCGAGTTCTATAATTTCATCTATAATTGCTCTTGAATTTTTACTTAAAATATCAACTGCTTTTTTATCGCAAAGTCCATCACCTGCATTTAGAGTGTCTTTTATATGCAAAGGTATATCATCCTTATCTCGTGCGAGAGCTACACCACCTTGAGCATAAAAACTATTGCATTTAAAAGTTTCTCTCTTGTTTATGATTAAAACTTTTTTATCTTTTGGTATGTGCATAGCTGCAAAAAGTCCTGCTACCCCTGCACCGATTATTATCACATCATATTGCATCATTTACCTACTTGTGTTGTTGTCTTTTAATATAAACTTAACATTTTCATCACTCTTTGGTGTCTCTTTTTTGTAAAATGGTGCAGCTTTATATCCACACCCACTTAACACTAATAAAAACGATGTTATAATAAGCAGATGAAAAATGCTTCTCAGATTATTAATTCTATCCAAAATAAACCTCAATTTTCTAAATTATCTAAGTATAGCTGTATAAACAAAATAAAGTCAATCTTTACACCTGCTTTACAAAGGATGATAAAGTTTGGCTACTTTAAGGGAGACATACTTTTTTTTGTACTAAATCATCCAGCTGCCAAACAAGAGTTTGATAATAATATACAAAGTATTAAAAGTGCTTTAAATTTCCACATGCCACAAGAATGTGAAAAAAATAACATTAAGGATATAAAAGCATTCGTAACACATACTCCACTAAAAAAGAAAACTCCCAAAAAAACAATTAAACTAGTTTACAAAGAAAGAGCAAAAGGTAATTTTACCATAGATATAAAAAATGAAAAACTAAATACCCTTGTAAAAAGCATACAAAATATAATAAAAGCAAAACATGACACTTGAACAAACTATAAAACAACTTCCACATGCCGCAGGGATATACCAATATTTTGACAAAAACGGACAACTACTTTACATTGGTAAAGCAAAAAACTTATCAAACAGAGTAAAAAGTTATTTTAATTTTACACCAAAACTAAAAGCCAATTCAACTCTATCAAGCAGAATAACAAAGATGATAGAACAAACTGTATCTATGAACTATATAGTTGTAAAAAATGAACATGACGCACTTATCTTAGAAAACTCACTCATAAAACAATTAAATCCAAAATACAATATTTTACTTCGTGATGATAAAACATACCCATACATATATATAGATTACACACAATCATATCCAAGAGTTGAGATAACAAGAAAAATCATAAAAAGTTCAGATATAAAATATTTTGGTCCATTCTCTGTCGGAGCAAGGGAGATTTTAAACTCTATATATGAAATTTGCAAACTTGTACAAAAAAAAGGTTCTTTAAAATCAAAAAAAATCTGTCTTTATTATCAGATAGGCAAATGTTTGGCTCCATGTGAAAAAAATATCCCACATGCCATATATCAAAAAGAGATAGATTTGGCTGTATCTCTTATACAAAACAAAAAACAGCTTATAAAAAAGCTCCAAGAAAAAATGGAATTTTATGCCGAAGATTTACGATTTGAGGAGGCAATGGAGTTAAGGGAGAGAATCCAAAAGATAAGTCGTTCTGAAATAAAAAGTGAGATAGATTTTGCAAGTGATGAAAACTACGATATTTTTGCCATAAAAAACTCTAAAAACAGGGCTGTAGTTGTAAGAATATTTATGAGAAGTGGAAAAATCATTTCATCAAGTCACGATTTTATACAACTAAATGAAGGGTATGACAATGATGAAACTTATGAAAGAGTTTTACTAGATTTTTACAAAGATGAAAAGCCACCCATTATAGCACCTATCCTTCTAGCATCAAACTTTGAAAACATGGAGATAGTAGCAACATATTTAAGCAAAATTTTTGAGAAAAAAGCTCAACTGCTTCATCCACAAAGGGGAGGTAAAAAACATCTCGTAGAATTGGCTTTGTTAAATGCCGATGAACTTCTAAAAAAAGATAAAACAGATGAATCACTGCAGCTTTTAGATGATATAAAAGAGTTGTTTACATTGCAAAGATTACCAAAAAGAGTTGAATGTTTTGATAACTCTCACATGGCAGGGGTTGCAACTGTTGGGGCGATGATAGTCTATGAAGATAAAAAATTTGATAAAAAAAGTTATAGAACATATCACCTTGAAGCAAAAGATGAGTATGCACAAATGAGGGAAACTTTAACAAGACGAGTGGAGAGTTTTTCTAAAAATTCTCCACCAGATTTATGGGTGATAGATGGTGGGTCAACTCTTTTAAAACTTGCTATTGAGATTGTTAATGCTAATGGTGTTTTTGTAGATGTTATCGCCATTTCAAAAGAGAAAATAGATGCTAAAAGCCACAGAGCAAAAGGCAAAGCACACGATATCATACACACTCAGAATGAAAGCTTTAACCTAAAGCCAAGTGATAAAAGACTTCAATGGGTACAAAACTTAAGGGATGAGGCACACAGGAGTGCTATATCTTTTCATAAAAAAACAAAATTAAAACTAGACAAAGAGAGTAAATTATTGAGTTTAAAAGGCATTTCAAATGCAAAAATAAAAAAATTACTAAATCATTTTGGAACTTTTACATCGTTGAAAAGTTTAAGTATAGAAGAAATTAGTTCAGTTTTAAACACAAAAGATGCAAATATAATTAAAAAAATATATAAATAAGTTTTCTTTTTACTCCTTTATGATATATTAATGAAAATTGTAGTTACTTTATAATAAGGTTTTTTTAATGAGTAGTATAGTAGATGATGAGTACATCTTTGAAGGTAGAGTTATTATAAGCCAAACCGATGTAGAGGGTGTCATAACTTTTGTAAATAGACAATTTTGTGATGTTTCTGGCTATACAGCCCAAGAGCTTATTGGCAAACCACACAACATAGTTAGACATCCAGATATGCCTACTGCCAAATTTGCGCAGATGTGGAAAACAATAAAATCAGGTCAGGCTTGGAATGGTTTAATAAAAAATTTGAGAAAAGATGGCATGTATTATTGGGTTGAAATTGAGATTTTACCTATAAAAGATGACAGAGATGAGATAACAGGTTTTATTTCAGCTGGAAAAGTTGCCTCAAGAACAAATGTTCAAGAGAATGTAGATCTCTATAGAAAAATGATAGAAACAGAGGGGAATTAATGTTAATTTATAATTTTCAAAAAGAGTTTTTAGGGATTGATGAGAGTGATTTAAGGAAGATGGGATTCCAAAATTTATCTCAGCTTCGTGCAGAGGCAGCTGATTTTGCTGATTTATTTGTTAAAACACCTGGATTTATACATAACTTTAAACATGTTCATTGGATTGATTTTGTTGAATGCGCTCAAAGTGATGATAGTTCAAATGTAATTATACATGCAAATGATAAGAATTTTAGATGTACAATAGAGATAAAAACTACATTTTTAGTAGATGCTCCATCGCAAAAAGCTTATCTTGTATATTTAAACAATTTTCGAGAACTTTCAAAAGCAGAGAGTGACCAAGTTGCAAATGATATATATGAAAAACCAGCTCCCCAAGTAGCAAATCAACAAACACAAAAACTACAAACACAAAAATCTTCACATCAGTTTGATATAACATCCCAAACTTCACAAGAGGTCTGTCAAACACAAGAAATACAAGATATGTATGATACTTTTGAGGAGGAGCAGTCTAGTCAACCTGTAGATACATTAGATACTCCATCAATGTCTTATGTTAATGAAGATGCCCCTATTGAGTTGGATATGGAAGAAACTCAAGAACAAAAAGAAGCACCAGTAGTCCAAGCAGTTCCAGCAACTAAAGAAGATTCTTTTGATAATAGTTATGTTTATGATCCAAATGTTGCATCTGAAGAACTAGGATTACCACTTGATTTGATTGAAGAGTTTATTGAAGATTTTATAGCTCAGGCAAAGGATTTCAAAGAACAGCTATATACTGCATATAATAATGCAGATGAAGATCAGATAAAAACTTTATCACACAAACTTAAAGGTGTCGCTGCAAATTTACGAATAGAAGATGCGTTTGAAGTACTCTCTATTATAAATACTTCTACTAATCATGATGAGATAGGGATGAATTTAGACAAATTTTATAAAATAGTTGCTAAATTATCTCATGAAGACATGGTTTTGCAAAAAGTTCCAGAAACTACAGAAACTACAGAAACCCCAGAGTTTCAAGAGACAAAAGAGTTTAAAGATGATGATGATTTTACAATAAGCTTTAAAGATGATGATGACTTTACTGATGATAAACCATTAGAAGTAGAGACACTACCAGAAGTTGAAATACCATCAGAAATCGAAACACCAATAGAGGTTGATAATAGTTATCAAAAATCATATGATAAAAAGGCAGTAGCAAATGAGATTGGCATAGATTTTGAAAGTTTTAATGAACTATTTGATGATTTTATTGCAGAAAGTAAGCTTATCATTAAAGATATAAAATCTTCCATAGATGAGAAAAATATCGAACTGTGGAGAAAAAGTGTATTAAAACTAAAAGGTATGAGTTCTAATATGAGAGTAGATGTTTTAAAAGATGATTTAGAGACTCTTTTAAAAACTAATGATGTAAATGTAGCAAAAGGGGCAGTGAATAAACTTCAAACCTCTTTAGAAAAAATTTCAAATTTATAGGGTTTAAACATGCAATTAGGATTAAAAAACAGACTAAGACTAATCAGTCTATTTCCGATACTGATTCTCTTTTCTTTAACAAGTTACTATCTTTATGATTCGTATAAAGATTATAAAAAAGCAGAATATCTTAAAAGTAAGCTAACACAAAATAAATTACTAAATGGTGTAGTTGGTAATATAGCAAGGGAAAGAGGTATGACTGCCATGTACCTTGGTAACCCATCAAAAACTATTTTCAAATCTTTACAAGAGCAGAGAAAAGTTGTTGATAAAAAAGCAAACTTATATTTTCAAGATCTTAAAAATAAATCTGCTTCCAAAGAACAAGCAAAAGAAAATCAACAAAATTATAAGACATTAAAAGCTTCATTGGAAAAAATACATAAAGCAAGAGTGCTTGTTAATGAGGGCAAGATTAAATTTAGAGATGTATTTACAAAAATATATAGTGTTGTTCAACAAAAAGCCATCTCACAACTTGCGCAAATTACAAACAATCAAACAGACCAAGAGATTAACGAACTGTATTCTATATATATCTCTATGGTTAATGCAAAAGAATATAGTGGTATTGAGAGAGGATATATGTCTTATGTTATATCTCGCTCAAATAAACTTTCAAAAGAAGATTTAAATGAATGGATTTCAGTTATTGGTAAAGCAGATTCCATAAGTTACAAAACTTTACATAACCCTAAACTTCTTAAAAAATTAAATCAACTTTTTGAAAGTGAAGATGCTATAGAGCTTTTTAATGATATTAACAATGAAAGAACTGCCATTATATCTAGTTCTCAATCAGCTACATACGATATTAGTTCAGGTGTTTGGTTTACAATGCACTCGGAGAAGATAAATCTTATCTCACAAGCTGAAGATTTACTTCTTTCGGCGATGGATACCAGAGCTACAAATATACAAGAAAACGCATTAAAAATTCTTATCGTAACTTTAACTATTTGGTTAGTTACAGTTTTACTTGCATTTTTTGGTTATTTTCTATCAAGTGAAATTGCGAAAAACATTAAAAACCTTGAAGATGTTTTAGGAAGAGCTTTAGAAGATGCTACCGATGTGCATATGCAAAGTGCTGATATAGATTTACAAACAGCTCAAGGTACAGCCGAAGCATATAATCTTCTTGAAAAAATTATTGAAAATACAAGAAGAGACAAAGAATTAGCGATGGAAGCGAGTGAAGCTAAATCTATGTTCCTCGCAAATATGTCACATGAGATTCGTACTCCATTAAATGGTATCGTTGGTTTTACTGAACTACTAAAAGATACAGGTCTTAAAGAAGAGCAGGGTGAGTTTGTTGATATTATTGAAAAATCATCTGAAAATCTACTTGAAATTATTAACAATATTCTTGACTTATCAAAAATCGAGAGTAACAAGCTTGAGATTGAAGACATTATCTTTAATCCTATTGAGGAGTTTGAAAGTGCTGTTGAAGTTTATGCAGTTCGTGCAAGTGAAAAACATATAGATTTAGGTTGTTTTATAGATCCAGAACTTGAAAGACCACTAAAAGGTGATCCAACTAAACTAAAAGAGGTTATAATCAATCTACTGTCAAATGCTGTTAAGTTTACAAGTTCATCTGGTGCTATCAATGTAGATATAAGAAAACTTGAAACTGAACAAGATGGCAAAACAAGAATTAGATTTGAGATTCAAGATAGTGGTATTGGGGTTACAAGTGAGCAAAAAGCTAGAATTTTTGAAGCATTTAGTCAAGCAGATACATCAATTACCCGTAAATATGGTGGTACGGGTCTAGGACTTACCATCTCATCAAGATTTATTGAGCTAATGGGTGGTCAATTAGATCTTCATTCTGAACCAGGTCAAGGAACAACATTCTTCTTTACAATTGATTTTGAAGAGATTGAAACATTAAATGAAACTACAAAAGGAAGTTATTCTAATCTAAATGCTCTTATTTTAGAATCTACACATAAAACAAAAAAACAAGAAACTTATCTAAGAGAGTATCTTGATTTTTATGGAGTTAGTTACACTTTATTTAAAGATTTCAATGAATTAGAAACTCTACAAAGACAAGTCAGTTATAATTTGGTATTTATAGACTATGATTATTCAAGTGAAGAAATGCTTATAGAGTATTCTAAACTACCTCAAGAGCTTGTTTTGCTAACAAAATCTTACTTTATGAGAAAAATAGAATCACTTCATATAGATATATTTAAAACACTTTATGAGCCTCTAAATATTTCAAAAATTAGACAGGTATTAGAAAATTTTAGTTCTGAAAACTATAATGCTAAAAAAATCAAAAAGATAAGCCGTCATAAATTTGATGCAAATGAAAATTATTTTGATGCAAATGTTCTAGTTGCTGAAGATAACATTATTAACCAAAAACTTATCAAAAAAACATTAGAGGACCTTGGTTTAACTATTGGTATAGCAAATAATGGACTTGAAGCTTTTCAAAAAAGAAAAGATGGGAATTTTGATTTGATTTTTATGGATATTCAAATGCCATTTTTAGATGGTGTTGAAGCTACAAAAGAGATTTTGGATTATGAACAAGACTACAATCAACCACATGTTCCTATCATAGCCTTAACAGCAAATGCGCTCAAAGGGGATAGAGAAAGATTTTTAAGTGCAGGATTGGATGAATATACAACAAAACCTCTAGTGCGTTCTGAGATAGTATCTCTTTTAAATCATTTTTTAGCAAATCATATAGTTTTAAAAGAATCTGTATCAAAAACACCTGAAATTGTAGTTGAGTCAGAAGTGGTTTCTGCACCAGTAGAAAATCAAAAAGTTGAAAAAGTATCTTATAAAGCAGATATTTTACTAGCTAAGAAAAGTTTATTTGAAACAAAACTTTATATAAAACTGTTGGAAACATTGGGTTATACCTATGAAGAAGTACACAATATAGATGATTTAAATCAAAAAGTTGAAAACTCATCTTTTAGACTTATATTACTTGACAAAGAGTTTGATCAACTTGATTTAAAAACTTTTACATCAAAAATTAAAACTCTTAAAGATAGTAATGGACTTGAATCTTTTGTGGTATTGATTAGTGACCAAAGTACAGATAAAGATTTAGATGACGCACTCTATGTAGATGAGACAATCTCAAATGTTATAAATAAAGACTTATTAAGACTTTTGTTTGAAAAATTTATTTAAAGGTAAAAAATGTTAAAAGATGAATTAGTAATTTTAGCTGTAGATGATGATTTAATTAACCTGAAGCTTCTGAAATCTATGCTTATGAAAACAGGAAATGTTAAAGAGGTTTTAGAAGCTAAAAATGGTTCTGATGCTATAGGTACTTTAAAAAGCAGGGATGATATTGATCTTATTTTATTAGATATTATTATGCCAGTTATGGGTGGCATAGAGATGCTTAAAGTTGTAAGAGCTGATGATAATCTTCGCCAATTACCTATCATAGTCCTTACAACAGATGAAACAAAAAAAAGTGAAGCACTAGAATTTGGTGCAAACGGTTTTTTAATGAAACCGATAAAAAGGGATGACCTTATACATAAAATGGAAACTGTATTTGTTTAACATGCCTAAAAGTACGGATTTAACCGTACTTTTTAAAACCTTCTGACTATCTATCGTCCTGAAATATTATAGTTGGAACAAATTATATCTTTTAGTTGTTCTGGTGGTTTGTTTATGATATTTTTAAATTGGGTACGATTAAAAGTTTGTTGTCTTTTTGCAAGTTGTGCTGTGTGAGTTGAGATGTTTTGTATCATCTCTTTCAAACTGACTTTACAATCTAAATACTCTAAAACTTCAACTATCCCTATGGAATTCATGGCATGTGGGAGTCGTGTGTACTTTTGTTCTAGGTAGCATACCTCATTTATAAGTCCCATATCCAGCATCTTGTGAGTTCTTTTAGCAATCCTATCTCTTAATATTTTTCTTTGTACATCAATATTATAAATATTTAAATTTGTTATGATTGGTTTTGGTGGATTTTGTTTAAACCATTGTGTTGGTGTTAGGTTGGAAGCTTCAAAAATCAAAAGTGCTTTTTCTATTCTGTATCTGTCATTAGGTGAGATGTTTTTCATGTAAATAGTATCAATATCTGATAGAAATTCATACGCTTTTTGTAAATTTTTTAGCTTACTTTCCACATGCCAAGATATTTCTTCTGTAATATTTGGAAGTGGTGATAAGCCTTGCATAAGTGATTTTAAGTAAAAAGATGTGCCACCAACTATGATAAGGTTTTTAGAATCTTTTTGGCATGTGGCTATAACTTCTTTATAAAGAGATATGAAAATGTCAACACTAAAATAATCATTAGGACTTAAAACATCAATTCCAAAATGCTTGATTTCTGTTAACTCTTTTTTACTTGGTTTAGCTGATACTATATCTATCTCTTTATATATACTTAGTGAATCTATGCTTAATATATAAGCATCTATCTCCTTAGCTACTGATATAGCTAAATCACTTTTTCCTGATGCTGTTGAGCCTATGATTGCTAGTTGTTTCATAGGTTTAGCTGCTCTTTTACCTCTTTTAATAGGTTCTCTTTTATGAGCATATAAGTCTCTTTAAAAGCATTGAATTCTTTTGTGTCTGGGTCATCAAATCCTACATGTATGGTTTTTGTTTTTTTAGGGAAGATGGGGCAAGTTTCTTTTGCATTATCGCAAACAGTGACAACTAAATCAAAATCTATATCTATAATCTCATCTAAATGTTTTGAATGATAATTCTCATCCCATGCCCCATTTATTTCCAGCACTTTTTTGGCATGTGGGTTTACTTTGCCACTTGGGTTCACGCCACAGCTATAAGCTTTTACATTTTGTAGTTCTTTATTTATAAGTGCTTCACCTATAATACTTCTACAACTATTTCCAGTACACATTATTAATATATTTTTATCCATTTTAGAATTATATCATCGAATTTTAAATCACTTTTAGATAAAATGGTTTCCAATTATAGAATAAGGTTAATTTTTGCAAAAATATATGAAAAAACTTAAAGATTTTAATGAACTTGTTATGTTTGAACACTCTGTGTTTTCTTTACCTTTTATCTTTATTGCGATGGTTGTGGCAGCGAATGGTTGGTTTGGGTTTTGGTTGCTTTTGATGGGTGTTTTAGCTGCTCTTAGTGCTAGAAATTTTGCAATGGGTGTAAACCGTTATGCAGATAGAGATATAGATGCTCAAAATCCTCGTACAGCTTCAAGACCAAATGTTGATGGTAGGCTTGATGGTGTCAGCATCTTGATTTTTATCATTGTTAATGCTCTTGTTTTTGTTGGTGTTGCTTATATGATTAATTTATTAGCTTTTTATTTAAGTGTTCCTATTCTTGTTGTACTTGGGTCTTATTCTTATTTTAAAAGATTTTCCCACATGGCACATGTTGTTTTGGGTATTTCACTTGGTTTAGCTCCTATAGCTGGTGTTGTGGCAGTTCAAGCTAGTATCCCAGCATGGTCTGTTTTGCTTAGTTTAGGTGTTATTTTTTGGGTGGCTGGATTTGATTTGCTTTATTCTTTGCAAGATATGGAGTTCGATAAGCAAAATAACCTTTACTCCATACCTGCTCATTTTGGTGCAGAAGCTACACTATTTATCTCATCTCTTTTTCATATGTTAAGTGTGATTTTTTGGGCTTTATTTGTTTGGGTGGCTGGGCTTGGTGAAGTTGCTTTTTTAGCAGTGATACTTTCTGGTATTATGCTTGGGTATGAACATCATCTAGTTAGAAAAGATTTCTCAAAAATAGATCGTGCTTTTTTTACTGTTAATGGATACCTTGGTTTTATGTTTTTTATTTTAATTGTCTTAGATAGGATTTTAGCATGAGTGTCCGTTTAGTTCCTGCTCCTATTAGTATAGTTTTTAGTGAAGTTGGCAATGAACTTGAGATATATGAGAGAGAGTATCATCAGCTAAGCGAATCGGATGATAATGCGATAAATCAGTGGTTAAAAATGGCAAAAGCAAGGGGTGAGACAGCAGACACAGACCCAGTTTTATTAAATCTATTGGTGGAACTTCACAATAAAATAGACGCTTTGGAAATGTTTTTAAAAAATGAAGAGCCTAAGAGGGTTTCACTTAGTGTTGAAGCAGAGATAGAGTCGATAGGGTTTGAGCATTTTAATCTAAAAGATGAACTCTTACAAGAGGGTAAAGAGTATTATGGTCGTGTTGAGATGCCCGTTCATCCTAAAAGAGATATAGGGGTGTTTTTTAAAGCCCAAACTACAACATTAGCACATATAACAAAGATACATGATAGAGATGAAAAAGAGTGGGGTGCTTATCTTACAGCAAGAGAGAGGGTTCTTATCCGTGAAGCCAGAGAGAGAAAAAAATGAGTTTAGATAACTTTCCTATAGAGTATCTTATTGTCGCTATGTCGGCAATTATTTTATATCTCATATACTATGTTTTTACAAAAGATAGTGAGTATCATAAAAATATTCACTCTGTTGCTTCAGTTGTTGAGGATTTAAACAGAGAACTTTATTATCTTAAGAAAAAACTTCAAGAGACACAAAATGGTTTAAAACACTCATCTTCTCATATGAGCGATGAAGAGATTTATCAGGAGATAGAAAGAAGTGTTTATGATATGGTTCAGCCATTATCTGTTGGTTTAAAACGGATGCAAGAAACAGTACAAACTTTAGATTCGCAGATAGATGCGAGGATAAACTCCCTTGAAACAGGGGTGAAACAAATCTCCATACCATCTTCTATACATGGTAATGATGATGAAAAAATTATCTCACTTTTTAAGCAGGGTGTTTCGCTTGAGACCATCTCAAAAGAGTTACATATCTCTAAACCTGAAGTTGAATTTGTATTAAAAATCAACAAAATCAAATAGTTTTATAACGGATGTTAAATTAATGGCAGATAGAAAACTTTTTACTTTAGTATCAATCTTGATATGTATCAGTATTGTTTTAACATACTCTTTATCTGCATATATAACATTGCTTTTTGGTGTGAGTGAATTTCATTTTGCTCTTAGACAAGTTGGTTTTGGTGTCATAAGTATCTTAATTATTTGGGGATTGGCTCAGCTTGATCCAGATAGATTTCTTAAACCTATCGGTTTTACACTTTTTATAGGTTCTATTGTCTTGATGATTGCTATGCCATTTTTACCTGAATTTTTAGTTTCAGCTGTGGGTGGAGCAAAAAGATGGATTAAGATTTTTGGTTTTTCTTTGGCTCCAGTTGAGTTTTTTAAAGTTGGATTTGTTTATTTTTTAGCTTGGAGTTTTTCAAGAAAACTTGGGCATCATGGGGGGATGGGATTAAAAGCTGAGTTTTTAAGATTTGCTCCTTATGGAGTTGTTTTTGTAGGTGCGATGTTTGTCATAGCTTTTGTTCAAAATGACTTAGGACAGGTTGTTGTTCTTGGTATGACACTTCTTTTTATGCTTATGTTTGCAGGGAGTAGTTTTAGATTCTTTCTTTCTATTCTTTTAGCTGCCTTGTCATTTTTTATATTTTTTATATTAACAGCAGAACATAGAATCCTCCGTATAAAATCTTGGTGGGCATTGGCACAAAATAGTGTTTTAGAACTATTTCCAGATTCTATTGCTGAACAGCTAAGAGTGCCGACAGAGGTGGAACCATACCAGATAGGTCATTCATTAAATGCTATTCATAATGGTGCTTTTTTTGGCACTGGTCTTGGTTGTGGAACTTTTAAACTTGGATTTTTAAGTGAGGTTCATACAGATTTTGTTTTGGCTGGTTTAGCAGAAGAGTTTGGTTTTGTTGGTGTTGCTTTTGTGGTATTTATCTTTATGTGGATGTTGCAAAGGATTTTTAAAATAGCAAATCGCTCTAGTGATACAAGTATATATCTTTTTAGTATAGGGATAGGACTTCTACTCTCTTTTGCATTTTTGGTAAATGCGTATGGGATTAGTGGTATAACTCCTATTAAGGGTATATCTGTTCCGTTTTTAAGTTATGGAGGTTCATCAATGTTGGGTGCTTCTTTTGGTGTAGGGATGGTTTTAATGGCTTCTAAAAAGGCAAATATGAGATGAAATTGTGTATAACAGGTGGTGGAACTGGTGGTCACTTGATGATAGCTGAGGCTTTAGTTGAAGCAGCCGTTAGTGATGGTCATGAAGTGATTTTTATAGGTTCTAAGAGTGGACAGGATATGAAATATTTTGCTACTTATAGTGCATTTAGCAGTGTTTATTTTTTAAATACAACAGGTGTAGTAAATCAAAAAGGTTTAGGTAAAGTAAAAGCACTTTTTAAAGTTTTAATAGCGTTTTTTAAGGCAAGAAGGATTTTAAAAAAACATAATATAGTTGCTACCTACAGCGTTGGTGGATTTTCAGCTGCTCCTGCTTCTTTTGCAACTCTTAGTCGTTTTATTCCTCTTTTTATACATGAACAAAATGCAGTTGAGGGAAGATTAAATAAACTTTTAAAGCCATACGCTAAAGATTTTATAAGTGCATATGATAAAAATTTATCTATACAAGGTTATCCCGTAAAAGATGTTTTTTATAAAACACAAAGAGTTAGAAAAGAGTTAAAAAACATCATATTTTTAGGTGGAAGCCATGGTGCTAAGAGTATAAATGATTTAGCGTTAAGCATGGCATGTGAGTTGATAAAAAATGGTATAAAAATCATGCATCAAGCAGGGGAGAGAGATTTTAAAAGGGTAGAGCAAGAGTATAAAAAACTTGGTGTTGAGGTTGAGCTTTATCCTTTTACAAAAGAGTTGCCAATTTTGATTTCTAAAGCAGATTTAGCAGTAAGTCGTGCAGGGGCAAGTACTTTATGGGAATTAACCACCAATGGATGTCCAACTTTTTTTGTCCCATATCCATATGCAGCAGGTGACCATCAGTTTTTTAATGCAAAATTTATTGTTGATAACAATATGGGCTGGTGTGAAAGGGAGAGTGAAGATTTAAAAGATAAACTTTTAGAGATTTTAAAAGAGCCAAAACTAGAGCAAAAGAGTAAAAAACTTTTAAAACATTCAACTCCAGATGTAGCCAAAAAGATGATACAAGAGGTTGTAGAACAACTTATATAAAAAAAGGGGTATAATGATAAGAGAATTAGCTCAAACTTTAGTTGATTTGATATTTGATTGGGGGTATCTGGGGATATTTTTGCTTATGGCAATTGAATCTAGTTTTATCCCATTTCCATCTGAGATAGTTCTTATACCTGCTGGGTATTTGGCTTCTAAAGGTGATATGAGTATAGGTGCTATTATGGGTAGTGCTTTGGGTGGTTCTTTAATTGGAGCATTTATTAATTATTATCTAGCACTTAGTCTTGGAAGAAAAATGCTTAAACGATATGGTAAATATTTTTTTATTAAAGAGAGTGCTTTAGAAAAAATGGAAGAGTTTTTTAATAAACATGGACATATATCTACTTTTACAGGCAGACTTATCCCTGGTATCCGTCAGCTTATCTCAATTCCTGCTGGACTTGCAAAGATGAACTTGGTTCAGTTTAGTCTTTATACGACGCTTGGTGCTGGCATGTGGGCTTTTGTACTTACAATGCTTGGATATTTTATAGGTGAAAACCAACAACTTATAGATATATATTTAAAACAGATAACTATGGGTGTTTTATTGGTTATAGCACTATTTATTTCATGGTATATTTATAAACAAAAAAAGGAAAAAAATGTTAAAAATAGGCGATAAAGCGTTAGAATTTTGTTTACCAAATCAAGATGATATTGAGATTTGCTTGAGAGATTTAAAAGGTAAATGGATAGTCTTATATTTTTATCCACGAGATAATACTCCGGGGTGTACAACTGAAGCATGTGAGTTTACAGAGGCTGCCCCTGATTTTTTAGAGCTTGATGCTGTTGTACTTGGTGTTAGTGCAGACAGTACAAAAAAACATAGAAATTTTATAGAGAAAAAAGGTCTTGGGATCACACTATTAAGTGATGAAGATACAAAAATGATGCAGGAGTGGGGTGTTTGGCAACTCAAGAAAAACTATGGTAAAGAATATATGGGCATAGTTCGTTCAACTTTTATCATAGATCCTGATGGGGTTATAAAAGCTGTGTGGGAAAAGGTTCGAGTAAAAGAGCATGTTGCCAAGGTTAAAGAGGAACTTCAAAAACTACAAGCTACTTCCGAAACCTGCTAAAAACTTTTTCAAAATCTATTTTGAGATTACATTTTGTATCTTCAAAATTATATGTTTCTTTTGAGAAATCACCCTGTTTGTCATACTCTTTGCCATCGAGTTTATATACTTTGGCATATAGGTCATCAGGGTAGATGATGATGTAGTATTTGACTTTTTCATCTTTATATATGTCAAATTTATAAACTTCATCCCTTTTTGCAGTTGATGGGCTGATAATCTCAACTATGATTTGTGGTGCTTTTGTAAGATAAGATTGTGATTCTTCCTCACAAATTAATGCAATATCTGGTCTTAAAATAGTGTTGTTGCTAACTTTATAGTCTATTTCACCTAAAACTTCACATGTTTTGCAATCGTCTAATTGTTCTCTAAACCTATATATAAGTTCACTTGCCAAACTTTGATGTTTCCTCATAGGAGCTGGAGCCATAGCTATTGCTATACCGTTATAAAGTTCCCAATTGCCTTCCCAACTTTTATAGTCTTCATAAGTGTAACAAATATCTTCAAGTTTTAAAGCACTCATAGTTTCAGTCCTTTTGATTTAGTTATGAGATATTATAGCATATTTAATCTCTATATATAAAAGCTAAAATTAAACATTTTTTGAGTATAATTCGCGGATTTTTCTCATTGCTTTGGCATGTGGAAATATTAACAGATTGTATTAAAAAAGCTGGTGCAACCCATTTTTTAATGGTAATTGTCCGATACTCTCGAAGCTAACCAGCTCAAAAACTCTGGCTGAAACAAGCCTTTAAGGATTACCCAAATGGTAACTATGAAAGACCTATTAGAATGTGGTGTACACTTCGGACACCAAACTCGTCGTTGGAACCCAAAAATGAAAAAATATATCTTTGGTGTTCGTAAAAATATCTATATTATAGATTTACAAAAAACTCTTCGTTATTTCCGTAACACTTACCAAATTGTTGTAGATGCTGCTGCAGAAGGTCAAACAGTTTTATTTGTTGGTACAAAAAAACAAGCTCGTAACTCTGTAAAAGAAGCTGCAATTGCTTGTAATATGCCATATGTTGAAAACAGATGGTTAGGTGGTATGCTTACTAACTTCCCAACTATTCAAAAATCTATCCGTAAACTTGATGTTATTACTGAGATGCAAGAAAATGGTCAAATCGATCTTTTAACTAAAAAAGAAGCTTTAATGCTTTCAAGAAAAAAAGATAAACTTGAATCATATTTTGGTGGTATCCGTAACATGAAAAAACTTCCAGATATGCTTTTTGTTGTTGATGCAGTAAAAGAACATATTGCTGTTTTAGAAGCTAGATGTCTTGGTATTCCTGTTGTTGCTCCACTTGATACTAACTGTGATCCTGATCTTATCACTTACCCAATTCCTGGTAATGATGATGCAATTAGATCTATCCAACTTTTTTGTCGTGAGATGACTGCAGCTATCAATGAAGGTAAAGCTCTTAAAGATGCACCTGCTGAAGATGAGCAAACTGAAGAAGCTACAACTGAAGAAGTAGCAGTAAAAGCTGAGGCAACTGAAGCACCAGCTCAAACAGAGGAAGCATAATCATGGCAGCAGTTACAGCAGCAATGGTAAAAGAGTTGCGTCAAGCAACTGATGCACCGATGATGGATTGTAAAAAAGTTTTAGTTGAAGCTGATGGGGACATGGCTAAAGCTCAAGAACTTTTAAAAGAAAGAGGTATTGCTAAAGCAGCTAAAAAAGCTGATAGAGTTGCAGCAGAAGGTCTTGCTGGTCTTAAAATAGCTGATGATTTTTCAAAAGCAACAGTTGTTGAGATTAACTCTGAGACTGACTTTGTTGCTCAAAATGAAGGTTTCCAAAATTTAGTTAAAGATACTGTAGAAGAGATTTATAACAATCAACCTGCAGATGTTGATGCTTTAATGGCTAGTGATTTTGGCACTAAATTTACAGAAACTGTAACTAAAATTGGTGAGAAAATTGAAGTTCGTCGTTTTGGTACACTAACAGCTGATGAAAATACAGCACTTAATGGTTATATTCACTCAAACAACCGTATCGCAGTTATCATCACTGCTAAATGTGATTCTGCAAAAACTGCTGAGGGTATGAGAGACACTTTAAAACAAGTTGCTATGCACGCATCTGCGATGAAACCAACTACACTAAGCTACAAAGATTTTGATGCTGAGTATGTTGAGAGTGAAACAAAAGGTCGTATCGAAGCTCTTAAAAAAGGCAATGAAGAGTTAGCAAGACTTAAAAAACCTCTTAAAAATGTACCACAATATATCTCTATGATGCAATTAACTGATGAAGTTATGAAAAAAGCTGAAGCTGACATCAAAGCTGAGTTAATAGCTGAGGGTAAACCTGAGAAAATTTTAGATAAAATCATCCCTGGTAAAATAGCTAGATTTATCTTGGACAATACATTACTTGATCAAGAACAAGCTTTACTAGACCAACAATATGTTTTAGATGATAAATTAACTGTTGCAAAAGCAGTTGAAAAAGCTGCTAAAGCACTTGGTGGAACTGCTGAGATTACAGAGTTCATTCGCCTTGAAGTTGGTGAAGGTATCGAGAAAAAAGAAGATGATTTCGCAGCTGAAGTTGCTGCACAGATGGGTTAAGGATTTTTCCTTACCCATACTTAACAATTTAAACCTCCTCTTTAACTAGATTAGCTATAATCTTTCCTATGAATTTACTATCAGCAAAAAATATATCACACTCTTTTGATTATGAGCTTTTTCATAATGTTTCTTTGGATTTACAACAAAAAGAGTCTATCGCTATTATTGGTGTAAGTGGTAGTGGAAAATCAACACTTTTACATATATTATCAACACTTTTAACACCAGATAGTGGTGCTATTTCACTTTTTGGTAATGCTGTATCATCTATGGATAAAAAAAGACTTTCTAAGATAAAAAGGGATGATTTGGGACTTGTTTTTCAATCTCATTATCTTTTTAAAGGTTTTAGTGCTTATGAAAACTTGGAAGTTGCGGCAATGCTTTCAAACCAAAGGATAGATGAAGACCTTTTAAAAAAATTAAATATAGATACCGTGATAGAACAAAAAGTGACAGAACTCTCAGGTGGACAACAACAAAGAGTGTCTATAGCCAGAGTTTTAACAAAAAAACCTCGCATTATTTTTGCAGATGAGCCAACAGGAAATCTTGATAAAAAAACAGCACATGATGTTATGGATTTGTTTTTTGAGTATTGTGATCAAAGTTTGGCAGGGATGATTTTGGTGACACATGATGAAATTCTTGCTTTTAAATGTCAAAAGGTTTATAAACTCGAAAATAAAGAGTTAATCAGGGTGAAATAAAACTATGATGGGTTGGGCAGATATATTTAGTGAAACTTATATAGTTGGTTTTATACTTTTATTTTTTCGTTTTGCGGCTCTATTTTTAGCTGCTCCTATATTTTCTCATCAAAATATCCCCATGAATATAAAAGCAACCATGGCATTTTTCTTTGCTATAGTATTTTATCCATCTATGCCACCCCTTGCTATAGCGATAAATGTGCCAACCATATTATTGGCCATACTTAGTGAACTTATGTTTGGTTTGGCTATAGGTATAGTCTTATTATTAGCTTACAATGTTATAACATTTGCTGGTGGACAAATCTCTTTTATGATGGGTTTCTCTATGGCGAGTGCAATTGATCCACAAACTGGTGTTTCTATGCCGATTATTTCTCAGTTTTTATCACTTTTAGGACTTATGATACTTTTGTCGTTAAATCTTCATCATTGGTTGTTGCTTTTTATAAATGATTCATTAAAGAGTGTTCCTTTAGGTGGTTTTTTAATGACTGAAGATCTTTTTACTTATATTGTTCATGCTACATCAAATATGTTTGTTGTAGGTTTTATGATAGCTTTTCCAATTATTGCTTTATCGTGGTTGGCTGATGTTATATTTGGTATGTTGATGAAAACCATGCCACAATTTAATCTACTTGTTATTGGATTTCCTATTAAAATTATGGTTGCATTTGTCGTCCTTATTGCAGTGCTTAGTGCTAGTATGCTTATATTAAAAGGGCAGGTGCAAGAAGCATTTAATGCTTTAGAGATGTTTTTTTAGTTTTTTTTCGATACAATAATGCTTAAAGAGTAAGTTAAAGGACTTTGAAGTGAAGATATTACTTTTAAATGATAATCCAGTTGTTAGCAAATTAGTAACTCTAAGCGCACAAAAAACTTCCGATGAGTTGGAAGTTGTTAGTAGTGTTGATGAGATAAAAGGTGTAGTGTATGATTTATTGGTGGTAGATGATGCTTTATATAGTGCTGATATAATAGATGAGATAAATAATAAAATAGAATATGATAAATCTTTATATATTTGTACAAGAGATGCTGATGAAGTTGAAAGTTTCACATCGACACTTAAAAAACCTTTTTTACCTACTGATTTAGTAGAGCTATTTTTAGTTTTAGGTAAAGAAGCAAGTTCTATAAACCTAGAAGAAGAGACACCAGATACTCATGAAGATGACCTTGATGATAATATAGATGATATTGAGGCATTGGATGAGTTTAATGATGATGATTTAGATTTTGATGAAAATGAATTGGAAGAGATAGATTTAGAGGGTGATTCAGAAGATACAGATTTAGATGAGCTAGAAGAATTAGATGAGATAGATGAAGATTTGGATTTAGACGAAAATCATGAAGATTTAGATGAAGAAGATGAAAGTGATACAGAAAGTGTATTGGATATAGATGAGTTAAAAGAGGTTCAAGACCTTCTTGAAGATACAGATTTGGAAGATGATGAATTAGATGATTTGGATGAAGAAGAGTTGGTGGAAGATGATGAAAAATCACTTGATGATGGCGAACTAGAAGATATTTCAGAGCAAGAAGATAGTTTTGAAGAAGAATTAGAAGATATTTCAGAGCAAGAGGATGTAGTTCAAGATGAATTAGATGATTTGGATGAAGAAGAGTTGGTGGAAGATGATGAAAAATCGCTTGATGATGGTGAACTAGAAGATATTTCAGAGCAAGAAGATAGTTTTGAAGAAGAATTGGCTGATATGGATGAAGATATATTAAGTGAAGATATAGATGAACATATAGATATGGAAGCACAAATTCAAAATGCAGTTGATGAATTAAGTGAAGAAGATTTGCAAAGCGAAGTGGATGAAGATACTTTGTTGGATATTGCAAAGAGTGAAGTGGATGACTTTGATACCTTGAGTGCTAGAGAATTAAAGTTGGCTATAGGTGAAGATGTTGAAGATCTTGAAGAAGATACAGTAGCAGCAGAAGAAACAGAAGAACTAGAAGAGCCAGAAGAGGAAGAAGAGCCATCAGAAGCACAAGAAGACAATACTAATGGTGTTGAAGCCTTGAAAAAACTATTAACTGCATTAAGCGATAAAGATGTAGTTGCTTCATTAAAAGGTATGAAAATTAATATAAATATAACTTTAGGTGATAATTGATGAATAAACAGAGTGGGGCAGTATTGGTTTTATCTGGACCAAGTGGTGCTGGTAAAACTTCTTTGATAAAAAATATAGCGGATGATATTGGGGATTTTTATTTTTCCATATCTACAACAACTCGTCCTATGAGAGAGGGTGAGCAAGAGGGTGTTCATTACCATTTTGTTAATGAAGAGGAATTTAAAAAAGATATAGAAGCAGATAATTTTTTAGAGTATGCCGTAGTTCATGGTAATCATTATGGAACATCGCTTAAACCAGTTAGAGAAGCATTGAGTGCTGGAAAGTTGGTTTTGTTTGATATTGATGTTCAGGGAAATACAGCTATAAATAGCCGTCTTGGGGATATTACTACTTCGGTGTTTATTACACCACCAACACTTTCAGAGCTAAAAAAGCGACTTCAAAATCGATCAACAGATAGTGAAGAAGTTATGAAAGGGCGTTTGAAAATGGCAAAACTGGAAATACAAAGAATTTCAGAATATGATTATGTGATAATAAATGATGATTTTGAAGAATCATCTGAGATATTGAAGTTAATTGCAAAGGCTGCGAGGATGAAAATTCCCAGTGAAGACATAAATTGTTTTATTCAAGAATGGGAAGATATAGAACAATAAGGGTTTTTACAGCAAAGTGTAGATATACTCTCAAAATTAATTTAGATAAGGAAATATAATATGGGTATGCCTGGTGGAACAGAGTTATTAATAATTTTTGGAATAGTTGTACTATTATTTGGTGCTAAAAAGATACCTGAACTTGCAAAAGGGTTTGGTAAAGGTATAAAAAATTTCAAACAAGAGATGAAAGAGGTTGATGAAGTTGCTAGTGAGGAACCTAAAAAGGTAGAAAAAACTGAAGAAGTTGCATCTGCTGAAGCTCCAAAAACTACTACACAAGCTTAAATCTTGAAACAACGAGTATCGGCGCTTCTGCGTGAAAAATTTGGTCGTGAAGTTGTTTTAGAAAAGCCTCGTGATCGTTCTTTTGGTCATTTTGCTACCCCTATCGCTTTTTCCTTAGCAAAGGAGTTAAGAAAATCTCCTATGGTGATTGCTGAGGAATTGGCATCTTCTTTTGATGAAAGTGATATGTTTAGTAGTGTTGAAGCACTAAAAGGTTACTTAAATTTTCGTTTGAGTGAAAACTTTTTAAGTGAATATACTGTTTGGGCATTACAAAATCCTAATCAATTTGCTAAACAAGAAAGAGATGAAAAAATTCTTTTAGAATTTGTAAGTGCAAATCCTACAGGACCACTTCATATAGGTCATGCTAGAGGTGCAGTTTATGGTGATACACTCTATAGACTTGCTAAACATTTAGGTTATGACATTACTGCAGAATATTATGTTAATGATGCTGGTAACCAGATAGATTTACTTGGATTGTCTATCCAACTTTATGGTCGTGAGCATATCTTAAAAGAGAGTGTTGAATATCCAGAGAGTTACTATCGTGGGGATTATTTGGCAGATTTAGCAGAGGGTGCTATTGAGAAGTTTGGTAAAGAGATATTAAGCGATGAATCTCGTCAAAAAGAGTTGGCACTTTGGGCAAAAGATGGTGTGATGGAAATAGTTATTAAATCTTTATCCGATTTAAATATCTACTTTGATACTTTTGTAAATGAATCATCTCTTTATGCTGACTGGGATAGAGTGATGCAAAAGATGGGTGATGGAGTTTATGAAAAAGACTCTAAAATGTGGATTGCTTCTGAAGCTAAGGGAGATGACCATGACAGAGTTGTTGTTCGAGAGGATGGCAGACCAACTTATCTGGCTGGAGATATAGTTTATCATAACCAAAAATTTGAAAGAGGTTATGATCATTATATTAATATTTGGGGAGCTGATCATCATGGTTATATACCTCGTGTAAATGCGGCTATTGAGTATCTTGGATTTGATAGTTCAAAGCTTGAGGTGCTTCTTTCTCAAATGGTTAGTCTTTTAAAAGATGGTGAGCCATATAAGATGAGTAAAAGAGCTGGAAATGTAATACTTATGAGTGATATAGTTGAAGAGATAGGTGCTGATGCACTTAGATTTATATTTGCTTCTAAAAAGAGTGATACTGCTTTAGAATTTGATCTTAGTGAGTTTAAAAAGCAAGATAGTTCAAATCCTATTTTTTATATACAGTATGCACATGCCAGAATTAAAACGCTACTTTCTAAAGCAACCGTTACAAAAGAAGACATATCAAACACTACTCTTAAAAATTTGGGTGAGAGTGCAGATACACTACTTTTTGATGCACTTTTACTGCCTGAAGTTGTTGAAGATGCGTTTAATTCTCGTCAGGTACAAAAACTACCAGATTATTTAAAAGCACTTGCAGCATCTTTGCATAAGTTTTACTATGATGTTCGTATGATAGGTACAGATGATGAAGCTAAGTTGCTTAAAGTTTTAGAAGTAGTGGCGCTGAGTCTCAAAACAGGATTATCTCTTATGGGAATTGAGGCTAAAGATAGAATGGTTAAAGAGGAAGAATAAGTTTTAATTTAGTAAAAATATAAACTTATTGCAACAAAAATACAAATATTTAAAAACTTACGAGAATTAAGAAACTTTTTATTGTAAAGTATGGTACTATTACCATTATATGAAGATAAATCAGTTTTCGGAAAGAAGTTATGAGTATTAAAATTAGAAAAGCAGTTGTGGGGGATGCTCCCTTTTTAGCGCAAATGATTTTGCAGAGTTCAAGAGCTGGTAAAAAAGAGGGTCTGTTTGATTTGATTTTTTCTGAGTGCGATGAAGTAGATATTTTAAAAAAACTAGAAGCACTGACGCAAACTAATGCTAGAAGTCACTGTCAATTTAATAATTTTTTGATAGCAGAAGTTGACGGAAAAAGTGTTGGTACACTTTGTAGTTATGAGCCTAGAATTTCAACTAAACAAACATTTTTACAAGCTTTACAAGAGATAGGTTGCGATACTGCACAAGATAGCCTAGAACCGTTATACGAGTGTGATTTTGAATTAAACAAGAGAACGCTTATGTTTGATTTTATGGAAGAATTAGAGGGCTTTATAGATGTTGGTGTTTTAAAGGCACTTATGCAAAAATCTCTTCTGAGTGCAAGGTTAAAAGGCTATAGAATCGCTCAAAGTATAGTTGAAATAGGTGCGCTTGATACGATAATGTATTATAAAAAATTAGGTTTCAAAGAAGTTCAAACAAAAGAGTGTGAACTTTATAAAGAAAAATTTGGACGACCTGGTTTAACCCTTCTCGCGATAGAGTTTTAGAGACTCTTCGCAAATACTTTTTTTATTGCATCATACTTTTAAATAACTTTAATATATTTAACACTATAATAGTCTAAGGTATGAAAAATATTAGGGGGTTTGAGATGAAAAAGTTTTTTTTAGCTTTTGTTATTTTGTTGTTTCCATTCTATCTATATGGTGCTGATTTGGATGCTCAGTATAAAGAGGGGTTTAGTGCATACAAGGCGAAAAACTTTGAGAGGAGTTACGATATTTTTTCTAAGCTTTATATCTCAAAACTCTCAAATGCAAAAGTGAATTTTTATCTTGGTCGTTCAGCTTATGAAACAGGTCATTACGAAGTGGCTTTAGCGGCTTTTGAAAGAGTTGAGATGTTAGATTCTGGTAATCTAAGAAATAAGCTTGAGATGGCTAGGACATATTTTATGTTAAAAATGTATAAAGATGCACAAAATAAGTTTCAAGAAGTCTTGAATAATCCAAATCTTCCACAAAATGTAAGAACCAATATCGAGATGTATTTGGCTAAAGTTAAAAATGTTCAAAGTAGGTCATTTACATATGCGACAATAAATTTAGATTGGTTATATGATTCAAATGTTAATTATGGTTCACTAGAGAGTACTTATGATATAAGTACGGGTACTATGCCTTCTGCTTCAGAAAAGTCTGATAGAGCTTTTCAACTTTATGCAAATGTAGTTAATGTATATGATTTTGGTAGTAGTGGTGGATATGCTTTTAAAAACAGAGTGAAATTATTTTTAAAAGATTATAAAAAATTAGATGATTATGATGTGCAGTATTTGGCATATAATCCTAGTGTATTGTATAAAAATACAAAATATCTTGCTGAATTTATAGTTGGGTTGGATGTGATGACTTTATCGAAACGGGAGTATTTAAGAACAGTTTCTTTTTCTCCTAGATTTGAGTACAATCATCTAAATACTCTTAGAAGTATAGTCTCATTTAAGTATCAAACAAAGTATTTTACTCAAAAAGCTCAATCTGGTTTGAATTCCCATCATTACGAGGTTGATTACTCTTTACAAGATATAATTTCTCCCCGTTCTTATGTTCAAGCTGGTTTAATTGGGATTAGAGAACAAAAATTACATGGAAAGAGGATAGATGTTGATTATGATGAATATAGGGTAAACTTAGCATATGCAAATCAATTTAGTGCAGTTTATGGCATGGAGGCATTTGGACAATATAGAAGACGGAACTATAAAGATCATAGTACACTTTTTGATTCTACAAGATACGATGATGCTGGGACATTATCTGTAGCCTTAAATGCGAGAATTTTACAAACTCTTCGTTTTCATATAAAAGGCGGATATGACAGGGTAGAATCAAATCAAAAAGTTTTTTCATATGAGAAATATACATTAACCATCGGTTTAAATAAAACATTTTAGGAGAAAGGTCATGAAATATTTAATTAAAATAATTTTAATGGTTGTATTTGTAGGGGTGACTCTTTTTGCAAAAGATGTTGCAACTGTTACTGGTTTAAATGGTGGAGCTTTTATACAAAGAGCAGGAGAGAAGATTAAAGTTTCTTTAGGGGTAAAGCTTCAAGAGAATGATACAATAATTACGGATGATAAGGCTAAGGTTCAGATTATATTTAAAGATGAGACCATTGTTACTTTGGGTAAAAATTCAAATTTTGCCATAAGTGAGTATCTTTTTGAAGACAATCAAAAGCCAGTTGTAAAATTTAGCATGTTAAGAGGTGCTATGAGAACAATAACAGGTCAGATAGGGAAGGTGGCACCAGATAAATTTAGTGTAGTTACAAAAACAGCTACTATCGGTATCAGAGGAACCAATTTTACAGTTTTGGTTAACAATGATGGTTCTCATAATGTATTTTGTACATTTGGTGCGATTAGTGTGGGTATAAATGGTGCTAAATATATAGTAAATCAAAGTTTTTATCTTCATTTATCTGTGGATGGTAAAGTTAAGGTAAAAGAATTTTCTCCACAAGAACTTAAAATGATGAGGGAAAAAAGTTTTGGAAAAAGTGATAAAAAAGGAAAAAAAGATAATCTAAGTCTTGATGTTGAAGGTCAGATTGATGAGACAACTGATGATGATGGCGATATAGTTATAAAAGATATAACTGATCAAGTAGAAAATTCTTCTAATACTCCAATATTAACTTATGATGCTAGTGGGTATGGTGAAAGTGCTAAATCAGATGATAAATTATATTTAATGAATTTGAAATTAAAGTATAAACCAGAGGAAGAAACTGCAATGCTTAAAAGTGGTTCTATAAGATATGAAGATGGTTCTGAAGATAGAACTTATACAATATTTCCAACTACATCTTTTTCTCAAGATTTGAGTACATATTTTAGTGATATAGAGTATGATGATTCTGATAAAGTTGTTTCAAATATTGAAAATAATTATTTTATAAGCATGGATAATGCCATAGACTCAGATTATATAGGATGGGGAGAATGGGTTGTTCAATATGATCTTACTTATGATGGAACTACTAATACTATAAATGAAAATGGTTTATGGGTGGCTGGTAATCCTACGGATACAGCGGTTGTTGATGGAATAAGTGGTGAATTTAGCTATACTGGCTCCTATAAAGCATATGATTTTGATAGTAATGGTGATTTGATAGATGGTGATGCAAGTTTAGAGGTTGATTTTGGGAATGACAAGGCTGCTTTAACTATTCACTATGGAGGAGATGATATTAAATTTGATAACAATGATAATGGTATGGATATAAGTGGAAACTCCTTTGCTGGTGATCAAAATAATGCTAACAATGGGAATGGTTCAGCCACTGGAAGATTTTATGGACCAAATGCTGATGTTGTTGGTGGAGAGTTTGTAATTAGTGATTCTGATAATGGTGTCCATGCAAAAGGTGTTTATCAAGTTGGAAATAAAACACAGAGTAGTGGTGGACAATAAGTCTAAAATAATAACATGAGAGATAAGTATAAATTTTTAATTTTACTTTTTTTGCTTATCTCTATTTCTTTTTCTAGTGCGTACTTGTTTTTACCATCTTATTTTCATTCTCTTGACAGTAGGATAAGGGATTTTTATTTTAAGTTTAGGGGTGAAGAGAAAACATCTGATAGTATAGTTATCATAGATATAGATGAGAAAAGTATAAAGGGACTTGGTCAATGGCCTTGGGAGAGGGATAAAATATCTAAAATATTAACTAACCTTACTAAAGATGGTGCTGGTATAATTGGTTTGGATATTGTGTTTGCAGAAGCTGATAAAACTTCTCCTAAAAGGTTAGCTAAAAGGTGGGGGATGGATGTTAAAAATCTGCCCGATTATGATTTGATTTTAGCAAATACTATTGCTAAAACACCAACTATACTTGGTTATGTTTTTGATTTTGATAATAAAAACAACAAACAAGCACCACAAATTCCGGCGATATTTATACAAAAACATAAACCAAAATTTGATTTTATCCCACATGCCAAAGGTGTTTTAACCAATATTAAAGTGATTCAAGATAAGGCATATTCTAGTGGATATATGAATAATATTCCTGATGAGACAGGTATGATTAGAAGTGTTCCTCTTTTGATAGAATATGAAGGTGAAGTGTATCCCTCTTTGGCTTTTGAGATGTATCGCATAGCTGTGGGTGCAAAGAAGGTTACAGTAAATTATACTAAAGCAGGTGTAGAGTCTATACAACTAGCAAATCAATATATAAAAAGTGATAGATTTGGTAGAATGTATCTAAATTTTAGAGGTTCATTTAAAAGTTATAAATATATCTCTGCTGTTGATATTTACAACAATGTAATTGATAAAAAAGAGATAGAGGGTAAAATTATCCTTATTGGAACTTCTGCTTATGGTTTGATGGATCTTAGATCAACACCTATGGACAGTGTGATTGCTGGAGTTGAAATACATGCAAATATGATAGATAATCTTTTGCATAACGATATGATAAGTAAACCATATTGGACTGAGATAGTTGATTTATTTATTATTATTATTATCTCTTTTGTTGTGATCTTTATCTATTCAAGATTTAATTTAGTATCTTTAAGTGTTATTTATATCCTTTCTCTTTTCTCTTTTATATATTTAGATTACTATATGTTATTTGTACAACATATTATTTTGAATTCTATTTTTCCGTTGGCTTCTATGTTTTTTTCTCTTGTTGGTGTTTTAGCACTAAAATACCTGTTTGAATTTCGTCAAAAAGAGATGGTAAAACAAAGTTTTTCTAAAAAAGTCTCAAAACAGGTTATGGATGATTTGCTTTTAAATCCTGATGCTGTTAATCTTTCTTCAAAAGAGGTTGAAGTTACCATATATTTTTCAGATATTAGAAGTTTTACAAATATATCTGAGATGCTAAAGTCTCCAAAAAGAATAACGGATTTTTTAAACTATTATATGAATATTATGGTTAAATCTGTTGAAAAAAACAGTGGAACAATAGATAAGTTTATTGGTGATGCTATTATGGCTTATTGGAATGCACCATTAAAAGTGAAAAGCCATACAGATAAAGCAGTAAAAACTGCACTTTATCAGATATCGCAAAGAGATTTTATAAACAAAAAAATAAATGCAGATTTTGGTTTTGATGTTGATTACGGGATAGGTATAAATACGGGGGATGTTGTTGTTGGGGAGATTGGTTCTGCTGGTAGGTCTGATTATACCATTATTGGAGATGCTGTAAATCTTGCTTCAAGGCTAGAAGGGCTTTGTAAAGTTTATAAAGTAAGGCTTGTTGTGTCTGAATTTAGTGTTGCTAAATTAGAAGATGAATATGTGATGCAACTTTTAGATATAGTAAGAGTTAAAGGTAAAAAAGAGCCAGTTAAAATATATGAGATTTTATCTGAAGGTGTTGCAGATGAGAAGAAGCGTTTAGAAATAGATGAATACAATAGAGGTCATGAACTTTATGTTGGGGCTGATTTTAAAGAAGCATACGAGATATTTAGTAAATTATATAAAGATTATAGAAAGCCATTATATGAAATATATAAAGATAGATGTGAACACCTTTTAGAAAAAGGTGTGACACAATTTAATGGTGTATTTGAATTTACTACAAAATAGGTGTTAAGCTTCTAGGACGGTATTTATAGAGTATTTCATATCTTCATCAAGATTTTCCATATTTGAAAGCATCCATCTTAGGTAACCAGCATCACTTGAGGCAACTTCTTGAAGTGTTTTGCCTTTGTGCTTTCCAAATCTAAATGTTTTTATAAGAATCGGTGTATTTGTTAAATCTACCATTTTATCAACAGGATTGGCATGTGGGAATTCTGCACTAACAGCTTCTTTTAGTTTAGTTAAAAATAGCTTTAAAACCAAAACATCGCCAATGGCATCATGTGCTTTTACCTCTATACCTAGGGTATCAGCTTCTTTTTGCTCATACTTATACAAACCCATTTTATAGCGAAAGTATTGAAGTCTGTGAGCCTCTTCTTCACTAAAAATATGTTTTGCAACTCTAAGTGTATCTATAACTTTCATTTGAGTGTTAAAACCCTCTTTTTGTAGCATACCTAAATCAAAAGGTGCGTTGTGAATAATAATGTAGTTTTCTTGAGTATTTAACTCTTGAAGTCTTTTGTAGGCTGTTGTTTCTTGGCATGTGGGTTTGCCTTCAATCATCTCAGGAGTGATGCCATGGACTTCCATTGCTCCAAAACTGATTGGTATGTCAGATGAACAAAATTCATTATGAACTTCTACCTCTTTTGTTCCTAAAACTATAAAACCTAACTGGATTATTCTATCATTTTCGTTTGTTCCTGTTGTCTCAGTATCTAAAATTATATATCTTTTTGCCAAATTTCGCCTTTAGTTTGTTAAAAATGAGTCTAACATATATTTATGTTCAGCATGTAAAAACTCTTCACTTAGTTCAATCTCTAATATGTTTTTATTTATTTTATATTTGCAAAATATTACAAGTCTTAGTGGATAAACTTTCCCAAAAAATTTAAAATTTTTTACAGCTAAAGGTTCATTTAACTCATCTAAAAGTTTATGGATTTTTTCTTGTGTTTCTTTATTTGAGTGTAAGTGTAAAAGAGTCGTAATGGAAGTCAATTTAATCTCTAAGTAAAGATTATTTCCATCTGTTAAGTGGGTAAAGTAGATAGCACGAGCAAGTTTAAGTGCATCCGCTGAAAAAGGTTCGGTTAATAATTTTTGTTTAATAATTTTCATGTCGGAGTGTATCAAAGATGTAATTAAAAGTGTATAAAATCATCTTTTACTTCTAAATCTGACTTTAAAATCTTTAGAACTATTAGCTTCAATCGTTATATTAAAAGTCACCATATTACCTTTTGTAAATTTATATGTTTTTTTTGTTTTTATGCTACTTAATGAATTTTTATTAAAAGGTATAAGAAGTTGAATTGTCTTTGTTTCTTGAGAACTGTTTTTTATAGTATATTTTATGGTCTCGTCGTTGTAGAGTTTGGTGTCATCTCTTTTTAAAATGGTTTCTGTTACTTTTAAATCAAAATTCTTACCGAGTTTTATATCTATTGGTGTGTTTTTTGGGGTATGATTAATAGTTGTTTCACCTAGCAGTATATTTATTTTTTTAAGTTTTGAATAAGTTCTGACAATCCCTTTGGGGAGTGCAAAAGCTATGCCTTTAAAATGTATATATTGTATTATGCTGTGTTTTATCTTTCCATGAAGATATTTTGGTCGAGATAATGTTGCGGTGTATTTTCTTTTGATTGGAATATTTTTTTTATCAATGTATTTGATTTGGGTTGTCTCGTTATTTGTTATGTTTACTTTAAAAGGTATGGTATAGAAATGGTATCCTTCATATGCTTGTTGGGATACTTTATTGGCACTATCTAGCATCATTGATTTTGCAACTCTGTATATATTTCTTGGTTGTTGAGGATGGTTTATCTCCCCTGCTAAAACATATAATTTTGTATTTATAAACTTTTTACCTGAAGAATTTTTTATAGATACATATCCGTTAAGGTGTGCTTTGTTGCCTTTTATATTTAAAATATAGTTACCTTCCCAACCAATATTTTTGATGATATAATCAATACTCATTTTGGAATTTAGTGACTTTTTAGCAGATATATTCCAAACTAAGGATGGTTTTGTGATGAGTTGAGTTGGGATGGTTTTAAATATGATATTTTGATTTTCTATAGATAATATTTCATCATTTTTTGTTTTTACAATCGAATAAGAAGAGTTGTTTGAAAGTAATGTAGCTTTGATTTTTATGAAATTTCTTGTGTCTTTTTTGATTTTTACAATAACCTCTTTACCTATATGAGCATCTAAAAGTTTTTCTCTTGATAGTTTATCAAAGCGATATTGTTGCGAATATAATGTGATAGAATTTGGTAGATTTACATTTACAGAGTCAGTATCTATCGTTTTTGCTACACCTTTATATATAATCTCTTTATCATTTTTATCGAGTATTAAATCTCTTTGTTCATGCACAAGTGCAATATTACCATTATAAACTATGAGAGAATTATTTTGTACCTTTTCCCCTAATTTTGCTGCAAAAGCTGTATTTATAATTAAAAACATAGATAAAGTGACTAGTAATTTTTTTTTCATAATAAACTCCCATTAATATATGTTACACTTATAAAAAAAATACAAGGTAACTAATATGAAAAAAAGAACGAAGATTTTAGCAACGATTGGACCTGCATCTGAATCATTAGAGATGTTGGAAAAATTGATGAGAGCTGGTGTGAATGTATTTAGATTAAATTTTTCACATGGCACACATGAATATCATTATGAAGTGCTTCAGAGGATTAGAAAAGCTGAAAAAAATACAGGTTTACTTGTTGGGGTACTTCAAGATATAAGTGGTCCTAAAATTCGTGTTGGTAAATTAGAAAAACCTTTTAAGCTTGAAAAAGATGATATTATAGAATTTGTAAAAAATGAGATGGTTGGTTATCAAAAAGATGAAAAAACATATGTTACCTGCATAAATCAACCAACCATTTTAACGCAACTTAAAGTGGGAGAAAATATTTATCTTTGTGATGGGATGATCTGTACGGAAGTTATTGAACATGAAAATGATGTGGTAAAAGTAAAAGTTAAAAATCCAGGTATATTGTCATCTAAAAAAGGTGTAAATTTTCCAAATACATGTTTAGGTATAGATGTGCTAACTAAAAAAGATAGAAACGATATGCTTTGGGGAATAAAAAATAGTGTTGATTTTATGGCTATATCTTTTGTTCAAAATGCTAACGATATGATAAACGCTCGTAAAATCATAACAGATAATGATGCTAAGATACAACTTTTTGCAAAGATAGAAAAATTTGATGCTATTGAAAATATAGATGCTATTATAGAAGCTAGTGATGGGATTATGGTGGCTCGTGGTGACTTGGGTATTGAAGTTCCATATTATGAAGTTCCATCGTTACAAAAAATGCTTATCAATAAAACAAACCAAGCGGCAAAACCAGTTATAACAGCTACTCAGATGTTACTTTCTATGATGACAAGTGATAGAGCGACAAGAGCAGAGATAAGTGATGTTGCGAATGCAGTTTTAGATGGAACAGATGCAGTTATGTTGTCTGAAGAGAGTGCAGTTGGACATGATCCTGTTTTGGCGGTGAAAACTATGGTTAAAACTATTCAGGGTGCTGAAAAAATTTATCCGTATAATAAATGTTCAGAGTTTAGAGTTCTTGATGCAACAGATAGTATAAATGAAGTTGCGGTTAGACTTTGTGAAGATATAGATGCATGGGGTATGATTTCGCTTTCTAAAACAGGTTCAGCAGTTAAAAAACTTTCCCGTTATCGTCCTCGTAGAGATATTTATGCAGTTTCACATGATGAAAGAGTTTCTAGGTCTTTAACAATTTGCTGGGGTGTTGTTCCTGCCTTTACTGTTGAAGAGAATTCTATTGGTCAGGTTCTTAGAGAAGTTATGCAAGAGGGACTTAGGGAAAATTCTTTAAAACTTGATAAAAGTTATGTACTGACAGCTGGAGATCCTATTGGTGTTGAAGGATCCACAAATATGATTAGAATACTTAGAGAATATGAGATGAAATTTTTTGCTTCTCTTAAAAAATAAAATTTTATTTTGCGATATATCTTAGCCAGATATACCCAAATAAACCTGCAAAGAGGGAAGCGAAAAGTATTCCTATCTTAGCTTGAAATATGAGTGCCTCATTACCTACAAATGCTAAATCAGCAACAAAAATACTCATAGTGAAACCTATACCACCTAAAAATGCAACACCAAAAAGTTGACTCATGCTACTATCTTGCGGGAGTTTGGCGATACCTAATTTTATGGCTATAAAAGATGTACCTGCAATACCTATTACTTTGCCTAAAATAAGTCCTGAAATAACACCTAATGAGATATTTTGAAATATTGTATCTCCTATGGATGAAAAATTTATGGCTATACCAGCATTTGCTAGTGCAAAAATGGGAATTATAAATAAACTTACAGGTAGGTGAAGTACATGTTCAAGCCTAGCAGAAGGTGAGTTTACGGAGTCTATTCTATCTTGAATATTTAGTAATATTGCTTTTTGTTTTTCGTGCATTGTATGGTCGGTTGCAACAGGGTAGTTATCATATTCATCTAGTAGATTTTTTGTGTGTGCTGTAAAGTCAACAGGTGTGCATTTTGGTTTGGATGGTATGCTCATGGCAGCTATAACACCTGCTATGGTAGCATGTATGCCAGATTCAAGCATGAAAAACCACATTCCTATACCTATGATAAAGTATGGTAAAACAGCATGAATCCCAAAACGGTTAAATGCAATCATAATTAAAAATGAGATACCAGCTAAGGCGAGTGGCAGCATATGAATCTCTTGTGTATAAAAAAATGCTATTACTAAAACAGCACCTAAATCATCAACTATTGCAAGAGCTACTAAAAATGTAACAAGGGCAGGGGACACTCGTTTTCCTAAAAGCACTAAAGCACTGATTGCAAAGGCTATATCTGTTGCCATTGGTATTCCCCAACCACTCGCTCCAGCAGAATCTTTATTGATAAAAGCATAAATTAGTGCAGGCATAATCATCCCACCAATAGCTGCCAGTATAGGGAGGATAGCAACCTTTATGTTTGAGAGTTCCCCTACTAAAATTTCTCTTTTTATCTCCAATCCAACCATAAAAAAGAAGATAGCCATTAACCCATCATTTATCCAGTGATGGAGTGTATGAGATAATCCCCATGAGCCTACATTAAAATCTATTTTAGTGTGAAAAATATGGCTATATACCTCTGCAAATGGTGAATTTGCAAGTATAAGAGCAATTACAGTCATACCCATCAAGATTAGACCACTGGTTGTTTGTGCATGTAAAAACTGTTCAAATGGGGTAGAGACTTTTTTAAATGCCTTTTCCCACGGTGCATATATTTTCATATTTATTGTTGCCTTTATGGTTGCATTATTACTTGATTTCTACCATTTTGTTTAGCTTTATATAGCATCATATCTGCTTGATTTATAGCTTCATCAAGACCATCTTCTTCATTATAAATTGTGGCACCTATGGAAACGGTAAAGTTTATAGTTTCCTTTTTGTGTGTTATTATAGTTGTTGTTTCTATCTCAGCTCTTAATCTTTCTAAAATTGCTAAGGCATTAGCTTGGTCTATATCTTTAAGAACTATACAAAATTCTTCCCCTCCAAATCTAGAGACTAAATCACGATGGTTTGTGTTTGTTCTTAAGATTTCAGAAAGTTGTACGATTACTTCATCCCCAGTATCATGTCCGTATGTGTCATTTACCTTTTTAAAGAAATCTATATCAATCATAGCAACAGCAAATTTTTCATCATTTTCATTATTTTCAATATATTCATGCATATTTTCAAAAAAGTATCTACGATTATAAAGACCAGTTAAAAAATCTCGATTAGCATGGTTTGTAATGAGTTGGATATTTTCTAAAGCCTCGATAGAATTATTTACTCTACAAGAAAATTCCTCTTTTGAAAACGGTTTATTTATGTAATCGTTGGCTCCCTCTTTTAAAAAGAGTGCATTTACCTCATCTTCGTTGTTTGAAGATATAGCTATAACACATAGATCGTTCTTATTATGCTTTTTTCTGACTTCGTGAACCAATTCAAGACCATTCATAACTGGCATATTGTAATCTGTTATAATCAAACTTATATCTTGATGTGTTTGTAGCATATTTAACGCTTCTTCCCCGTGTGCAACACTATAAACTTTAAAAAACAAGTTTTCTAAAAGACCACTCATCTGTTTTCTAAAAACCATAGAATCATCAACAACTAATACTTTATGTTCTTTGTTTTTTTCTAATCTTTGGAGAGTTTGGATAATATATTTTATATCATCTACTCCACTTTTATTTACATAATCTATGATGTTTTTTTGAAGCATCTTTTTTCTGAAATCTTTATCTATATTTGCACTTAAAACAATGACAGGTTGTTTTTTACTAAGAACATAGTCAACAACTTCCCCATTTGGTGCATCTGGTAGATTTATATCTAAAAGAGTTACAAAATAATTGTATTTTTTTAAAAATAGCTTTGCTTCGGAAAGTTTGTATGCCACATCTACTTCATACGGAAGTGACGCTTGTATCTTTTTAGCTATAAGTTTTGATAGTGTCTGGTTGTCTTCAACTATGAGTATTCTGTCCATAAAAAATCCATTTCTTTATAATTTAATAATACACGATTATACAATGTTTTGTATTTTATTGGTATTATAATTGCTCTTTATATAGCATGAATTATTTAGATGTAACTATTGATAAGCTAAAATCAAAACAAAATGTTTTTTTAACCGGTGGAGCTGGTGTTGGTAAAACTACAATTACAAATAAAATTATAGAATTATATGAACAAGATGCAAAAAAAGTTGCAAAACTTGCTTCAACTGGGATGGCTGCTACACTAATAGGTGGACAAACACTGCATAGTTTTTTGGATTTAGGTATATCATCTTCTTTGGATGAGCTTGAAAAAAATGGTAAATTTGAGATAAAAAAGAAGATAAAAAAGCTTATATCTAGCATGGATTTAGTTGTTATAGATGAAATTTCTATGGTAAGTGATGAACTTTTTGAAATGATAAGGCTTAGACTTGATCAAGCAGACTTTCAAGGTTCACTTCTTGTTGTGGGAGACTTTTTACAACTTCCACCTGTTGTTAGAGGTTGTGGAGAGGTTAGGTTCGCTTTTGAATCTAATGCTTGGGATGAATTTGAATTTTTTAGAATAGAACTGACACATATATACAGAACAGATGATAGACCATTTATAGAACTCCTGCATCATATAAGATTTGGTTTTATTGATGAAGAGATACATAATAATTTAAATGAATATATTAAGCCTTTGGCAAATGATTTGAGTGAGTTTACATTTCTTTTTGGGCGAAATGATTCAGCTATAAAACATAATACTGCTCAACTCTCATTTATAGATAATGAACTCTATATAAAAGAAGCTCATATTATAAAACACCTTAAAAGTGCTAAAGATATTGAGATACAAAGATTTATGAATGATGCCAGAATAGAAAAAGATTTAGCATTAAAAATCAATGCACCAGTTCTTTTTACAAGAAATTCTTGGAACTATTTTAATGGGCAAAGGGGTGTGGTTGTCAACATAGATGATGATTTTGTTTATGTGCAAAAGAACGATGCTAAGATTGTAAAACTTGAAAGAGTAGCTCAAAATAAAACTATATGGAAAGAAAAAACTATAGATGGTAAAAAAGAGATGGTGGAAGAAAACATTTTTAGTGTTTATCAGTATCCAATAAAACTTGCCTTTGCAATAACGATCCATAAGTCACAAGGGATGAGTATAGAGGATTTGATAATCCAAACAAATGAGATTTTTGCACCATCACAGTTTTATGTAGCACTCTCAAGAAGTTCTAATCCTAAAAGATTAAATCTTATAGCACCATCAAAACAGTGGTACGAACTAGCATTTGTAAATCAAAAAGCTTTGGAATTTGTAAAAAAGGGGAGTTGAATTTCCACAGACAAAAGCCTGTGGAAAATAAGAAGACTAAAGTTCTTTTTCGTGACTAGCAAGATACTCAGCAACACCTTCAGTTGTAGCTTTCATACCCTCATCACCTTTTTGCCAACCAGCAGGACAAACTTCACCATGTTCATCAGTAAACTGCATTGTATCTACCATTCTTAACATCTCATCAATATTTCTTCCAAGTGGTAAATCATTGATAGTTGCATGTCTTACAACACCTTTGGCATCTATAAGAAAAGAACCACGAAGTGCTACTGCTTCACCAAAAAGTACATCATAATCTTTAGAAATTTGTTTTGTAAGGTCAGCTACAAGTGGATAACCAACTCTACCTATGCCACCTTCATTGATTGGAGTTTCTCTCCATGCAAAGTGAGAAAATTGGCTATCTACAGAACAGCCTATAACATTTACACCTCTATCTTTAAACTCTTGAAGTCTATGGTCAAAAGCGATAAGTTCAGATGGACAAACAAAAGTAAAATCTAGTGGATAAAAGAATAAAACTGTACCCTTTTCACCAAAGTTTTCGCTCAATTTAAAATCTTCAACGATTGAACCGTCACCTAAAACC
>JAMOQK010000081.1 GCA_027064045.1 Sulfurimonas sp.
TTTTAAAAAATACTTATTTTAATAAAAATGAGATTTTAGAAGCCTACAACAACCCCACAGTTATACACTATACAGGGGGAAGAAAACCATGGCATTATAAAAATAGAAACAAATTCAGACACCTTTATTGGAAGTATCTTGCAATGACATCATTTAAGGACTATGTAGAGCCAGATAGAACCATCTTAAATATTATCAAAAAAAACACCACTATGTTTTTTGATTTATTTAAAAAATAATCTATCACTTAGGATGAACCTATAAAAAGCCTTTAAAGCCTTAGCTCACGCATTCTAATACTTTTCATCTATATAGTCATTTACATCATAAAACTCACTTGCTAAAACAAGTAAAACACAGTCTTGTGAAAAATCCTGCATAGTATGCCAATCTTTTGCTTCAACATATAAAGCTTTAGTTGGTTTATCAAGCATAAACATCTCTGAATTTTTCATCTCATCTTCACAAAATACACTACAACTACCACTTACACAGACAAGCAATTGATCTGTTTTTCTATGTCTATGACCACCCCTTTGTTCAGCATCTGTGTCATAGATATAATAAACTCTTTTTATCTCAAAATCAACAAGATTTTCTATAACACTCAAACTTCCTCTCGCATCACTCATCGTAGGTATATCTATCATTTTAGCCATTATACTTCCTTAAATACCACTCAATCGTCTTAACAATCCCACTCTCAAAATCTTCATCAGCCTTCCAGCCAAGTTCATTTTCAATCTTTGTTGCATCTATGGCATATCTTCTATCGTGTCCTGCTCTGTCTTCTACAAAAGTTATAAGCTCTTTATACCCCACTTCTGCTTTAGCGACGGGGATATCGCCATTTAGTGGCAGATAGCTTTTTCTTGGGACTTTTTCATCTAGTATACTACATATTGTATCTACTATTTGAAGATTTGTTCGCTCGTTTCTTCCACCTATATTATAAACATTTGCTTCTTTGCCTGTATGATAAACAAGGTCTATCCCTTTACAGTGATCAAGTACATATAGCCAGTCTCTTATATTTTTACCATCACCATAAATTGGTATCTGCTCACCTGCTAATGCTTTTCGTATAATGGTAGGTATCAGTTTTTCATCATGTTGTTTTGGACCATAATTGTTTGAGCAGTTTGTTATAACTGTGTTTACTCCATAAGTTTCCTGATAGCTTCTAACTATCATATCACTACTCGCTTTAGATGCCGAATATGGTGAATTTGGAGCATATGGTGTCTCTTCCGTAAAGAGATCTGCTTCATTTAGTGTTCCGTAAACTTCATCGGTACTTATGTGATGAAACCTACATCGATCATAATCTTTTTTATAGCTAAACGGTTTATCCATCCAATATTTATAAGCCACATCAAGTAGCGTAAAAGTACCATTTACATTTGTTTGTATAAACACAGCAGGATTTTTAATGGAGTTATCTACATGAGACTCTGCTGCGAAATGAATAACACCTTGTATGTCATATTCTTTAAATATAAATTCAACCAATTCACGGTTACAAATATCACCTTTTATAAACTTATATCTAGGATTTTCTTCACACTCTGTTAGGTTTTTTAAATCACCTGCATAAGTGAGCAAATCAAGATTAACAATATTATAATTTTCATATTTATCTAAAAAGTATGGTACAAAATTACTTCCTATAAAACCTGCACAACCAGTTACTAGTATATTAGTCATCTTCTACCAACCTTTTAAGATACTCTCCATACCCATTTTTACTAAGTGGTTTGGCTATCTCTAAGATCTTAATTTTATCTATCCATCCGTTATTATAGGCTATCTCCTCAAGACATGCTATTTTATAACCTTGTCTATGCTCTATTGTCTGCACAAAACTTCCTGCTTCTAAAAGAGAATCATGTGTACCCGTATCAAGCCATGCAAATCCACGACCCAAAAGTTCAACCTTTAAGGTTCCTCTTTTTAGATATTCCTCATTTATCGAGGTTATCTCCAGTTCACCTCTGCTGGATGGCTTTATAGTTTTTGCTATTTTTACAACATCATTATCATAAAAGTAGAGTCCCGTCACTGCGAAGTTTGATTTTGGATGCTGTGGTTTTTCCTCTATACTTATAGCATTCATCTCTTTATCAAATTCAACAACTCCAAATCTATGAGGATCATTAACTCTATATCCAAAAACTTTAGCACCACTTTTTAAATTAGATGCTTCTTTTAACATAGATATAAACTCATTACCATAAAAGATATTATCTCCAAGTATTAAACACACACTATCCCCACCAATAAACTCTTCCCCTACTATAAATGCTTGAGCGAGTCCATCTGGAGATGGTTGAACTTCATAGCTCAGATTGATTCCCCAGTCACTTCCATCACCAAGTAACTCCTCAAATTTACCAATATCCTGAGGAGTTGAGATGATAAGTATATCTTTTATACCTGCTAACATCAAAACAGACAATGGATAATATATCATCGGTTTGTCATATACAGGTAAAAGTTGCTTACTTACACTTCTTGTTACGGGGTAAAGCCTTGTTCCACTCCCCCCTGCTAAAACTATACCTTTCATAATTCATTCCATCCGTTCATAATTTTACAAACCTTTAATATCTCATCTTTTGTGTGAAAATAAGAGATTGGCAAACTAAGTGTTGTATCGTGTATCTCTTGGCTTATTGGATAAACACCATCTATAATATGTTCATAAGCTTTTTGTTTATGTGGTGGAACTGGGTAGTGAATCTCTGCTTTTACTCCATTATCTAAAAGATATTTTTGCAACTCATCCCTTTTGTTATCTCTTATGTTAAATATATGATATACATCCATATACTTTTCATCCACAACAGGTTTTATAAACTTATCATCAAGATTTTCAAGATATAATTTTGCCAACTCCCTTTTATGCTGTGTTATATCATCAAGTATTTTTAGTTTAATCGATAAAAATCCAGCCTGAATCTCATCAAGTCTTGAGTTATATCCTAAATCATCATTATAATATTTTTTACAACTTCCATAATTTCTAAGAGATTTTAATTTTTGCATATACTCTTCATCATCACAAACAATAGCACCACCATCACCCAAAGCTCCTAAATTCTTAGTTGGATAAAAACTAAAACATCCAATCCCGAAACTTCCGGCTTTTTTACCATTATATGTAGCACCATGAGCCTGAGCACAATCTTCTATTATTTTAAGATTATACTTTTTAGCTATGTCTTCTATCTTTTGCATATCACACATTTTGCCATAAAGATGAACCACCATGATAGCTTTCGTTTTTGATGTTATCTTTTGCTCTATTTTATCTGGGTCTATGTTGTATGTTTTTATATCAGGCTCTACCAAAACAGGTTTAAAACCGTTCCTTACTATGGCAAGTATAGTTGCTATATATGTATTTGAAGGAACTATTATCTCGCTATCTTTAGGAAATGCAAAAGCATCTATCGCCAAGATCAAAGCATCTAAGCCAGATGCAACACCTACACTGTATTTAGCACCGCAAAAAGAAGCAAATTCATTTTCAAAAATTGATACATTTTTACCAAGTATATACCAACCACTTGCCGTAAACTCTCTAAAACTATTTTCATATTTTGAGAAGAGTTTTTCATTTACTTTTTTTAAATTTTCATACTCTATCATTATACCTCTTTAAAACACTTATTCTCAGGAAGCAACTGCACCAAGAACAGCTTCATTACTTGCTATGTCAATATTTTTTCATAAAGCCTATTTTATCATAGTAAACTTTGGGTAGAATTTCACAAGGAGTTTTTACAATGTTTTATATACTTATTTTACTTTTATTATCTTTCTCTTTTTTTATTGTATTTAAAAAAGCTACAAAATATAAATATAATCAAAAAAAGGATTATATCTATGATTTAGAAAAACATTTCATAAAAGAAGTAAACTTAGATACAGCAAGCTTAAATATACAAGAGTACGATAATTACGATACACTTTTTTTAGAAATAAAAATTGCATCTAATCCGTTATCGTATTTTTTTAAACCTTATATGCAAATTGGAGATACAAAACATTTTTTTGAATATGGGGCAACGGGACTTAGATATATAAATATTTCCTACATAAAAAGCAATGTTCAGATAAGAACAAACATAAAACTCGCTTCAAAAACATCTAAACTCTATGGGTTTAAAAACAAAATAGATCTCGAAAGTGACACTATACTTATACTCGCCCCTCACGCTGACGATGCAGAGATAGCTGCCTTTGGACTCTACAAAACTGCCAAAAATGTAACAATAGTGACAACAACCATGGGAGAAAAAGGTGTGTGTAACTATTGTGATTTTTATGAAGAAAACAAAACAAAAGCTGCTCAAAAAAAAGCACATCTTCGTCTTTTAGATGCACTTCATATTCCCTCATTTGGTGAAGTAGCAGTTGAAAACTCTATAGCCCTCGGATACTTTGGTGGAAGTTTAGAGTTTATGTATAACAATACAGAGCAAAATGCTGTTTCTTCCATAAAAGACTTTGGTTCTATGCAAAAGTACAGAAAAGTCAACCATGCAAAAATACAACTTCCCCAAAAAGTTGATCCAAACTTTAGAGCATTTTATAATGACATCAAAGAGATATTGACACAATTACAACCAACGATTATTATTACCCCGCATCCTCAGATAGATTCACACCCGGATCACAAGTACACAACACTCAGTTTATTGAAGGCTTTAGATAATCTTGAATTAGATACGCAAATATTACTCTATACAAATCATCTCAAACAAAGTGAAATTTATCCAATAGGAGAGATGTTTAGCAGTGTAGATTTACCTGTAAATTTCAATAAATTTGAATACGACAGCATATACTCTTTTTCCCTTACGGATACATTACAAAAAGAGAAATATTTTGCTCTTGAAGCCATCCATGATTTGAGGGATTCTTTCTTACCGATTTCTTTAAAAAGAGCATATAAAAACTGTACTAGATTGTTAAAAAGAGAACTCTTAACTAAAGATAAAAGTTATTTTAGAAGAGCCATAAGAAAACATGAACTTTTTTTCGTACTACAACACAAAAACTACAAAAAATTCTTTCAGGAGAAGTAATTGTTATTTAATAGCTATGAGTATATATTTC
>JAMOQK010000082.1 GCA_027064045.1 Sulfurimonas sp.
CAGCACTTCAAAAGATACCAAGCTTGATAAAAGAGTTTGATAAGCTCGATAAGTCAATCACTGGTACAGATGCCAAGAAAAAAACATTATCAAAAGAAAACTATCAACTTGTAATCTTAAATTTTGATGATAAAGATGCAAGAGGCACAGGCTTAAAAGCAAAGATATTACGAATAGGACACGAGTTAGCAAGTGCAAAACCTGATTTTAATTTGTCGTATCAAAACATCAACGCACTACATAACTATGTGAAAGTTGTCGGTAAAAATGCAGCGAGCGAGAGAGTTACAAAGCAATTAGAGTTGTCGGAGTTGTTGGAAGTTCAAAAAGAGTTTCAATCAATCAATGATTTTTTAGATGATGCAAAGATAAAAGCATTAAACACATACTTAAAAGGAAAAAAACAAAATGACTTATAGAGAAGCTGCGGCATACACAAACAAAAGTACAATAGAGATTAAAACAGAGTTTGAAGATATACTTGAAGCCTTAGAAGAAGCGGGTCTTAAACAAGAGATTACAATAGAGTTGTTAGACTTTTGGCTCAATGGAAGCATACTTGTAAATTATGATATTTACCTCACACGCCTTGATGCTGAAAAACTATTGAAAGATAATGGAGTTCCTACGCAACACATAAGTGCAATACTAAAAGGCGATGCGCTTGATAAGTATGTACTCTTTAAAAATGCTTGTTTAAGTTTTATAGGGGAAGAGCTTACAGCAGATTTTAAAACGCTTATGCTTGATCCGATTAATAAAATGTATGTGAAGCCTTATGAGGTGAGCAAAGCAAACAAAGAAAAGAAGTTACAAAGTGCAAGAGAAACTATTTTAAAGTTAAAACCTGAACTGCTTAAAACTATTCAAGAATTGAGAAAAATAGAGCCTTACATATTGGCAGGAACTTTTGAAGAAACTATCTTAATAGAGTTAGACAAAGCATATTATTTAATAGAAAATCAAGTAGTGGAAGTGTAACGCTAAGATATGGGGAGGGTACGTCTTGAAACTACAGAAGAAAGGCATCTGTTCACCGACTCCCCAGAGGCAATTTTCTCGACGGTAAATTTCAAAAATTTAGATAGGTAACATATTAAATAACATATAAGGATATAAAAAAGATGCACGCTCAAAAAGAAGCCTTAATAATCTTAAATTGTAGCAAAATGACTTTATCAAGATATGTTCAAGATGGTAAGTTGTCGAGAGTAAAAAAAGGCAGAAAAACTTTTTATGATGAACATGAGGTTGCTGCACTTGTAAAAGAAATTGACAACAACAAAAACAAATATCGCCCAGACTTACCAAAACAAGAAAAGCAAAAAATAGAACTACCGCCAGAAATAGAAGAAACTCTTAAAAATATAAATGCTTATGATAAATTAGATACAGTTGGTCATAAATGCTTAAATGAAGCTACCCAGGCTTTACAAGAGTTTGGACTGTATAAAGAATGTGACAAAGAAATTTTAATATTTTATGCTCTAAGTTCACAAATGGCGCAAAGATATTTATATGCAGCGGATAAGCACGACTCTATCACAACAAGCGATACAGGTATGATAACGGTACATCCATACCATAGAATAATGATGGACTATCAAAAGCTTATGCTTAATTATAGCGATAGATTAGGGCTCAATCCACTTGCAAGGACTAAGTTTGAAATAAAAGAGAAACACGAGCCAAGCGAAATGGAAAAACTGCTCAATAGTTAAAGAGTGTACCAGAAAAATAACCGCAAGATTACCGCAAGGTAAAAAAGAATAAAGCCCTACAAACCTTTTAAACTTCAAAGATAATAATGATACATCAAAAGAGAGTTGTGCGGTTTTAGCATGGTTTATGTGATGATTTTAATGTGATTTGCAAGAAGCCTAAGAGGTGGTTAATCTCTTAGGTCGTAGTTACTGTTTAAAAGCAAAAACTATGTAAATAGTTGCTATTAACAGATAGCCTACAGTGTGTAAATTTAAATCGGGCATGATTTTACCTTACAACAATCTAACCCCATAACCCAACCATCTAAAAAATAGACCAAAAAAAAAGCCCTACCACTCAATAAAGAGCGATAGAGCTTAATTGTTGCAAGTATCATGCCCGAAACTTACACACACAAAGCACCACGCTTTGATACAAGGATTATAGCACAAGTTTATTTAATATGTATCAATGTAAACTATAAACGAAATAAGCCAATAGCCCTTGCCAAGGGTATTAGCATTGCAGTAAAACACCCTTTTAGGGTATATTTTACGTATATATGTCGTTAGTCCTTACAAACATTCTCACGGATAATCTCTTTTAATTCTTTACACTCTTTGTTTTCTATATAGAGATTAAGCCAAGATTTAACCCAATAAGGGAAATCACGACCATTACTACCCCAAGCATTCACTGTGTTATGAGAAGTGCCAAGCAGTTCGCCAAAAGTTTTTTTATTCAGTTGTGCATTTTTTAAAAGTTTTTTAAACAATTCTCTATCCACTAAATAGCCTTTATTTTATTAAATATGTATGTAAGTATATCATAATATTTATATAAATGTATAAATATACACTTATTAAGTTTGCTTTAATGTATAAAAGTATATAATTTGATTATCTAAAATGTATAAACATACATAAAAAGGATTAAAAAGATGAAAATAGAAATAACAAAAGAAACAGCCGAAGCAATATTAAAGATGAATGACAGATATTACTTTGGCTTGTTTAGAGAGATTGTTACAAGTGAAGACGAAGAGTATCAATTTAGAAATGCCATTAAGTCCATAACAAAGGAGATAACAAGATGAGTATAAAAGTGTTTACATGTAACGGATATAAAATCGTTAAAGTAGTTGTATCGGATGATATTAAAAAGATAGTGAGTAAATATGAAAGATGGGAGTATGTATTATGAGTACAGATTGTATAAAAGTAACAATGGATGAAAACCCTCTTGATGTACTAAAGGGGTGTAGTTGTATTTTGAGTTCACTTGAAGTAGATTTTGTAGAAGATAATTATAGTCATTATGCGATAGCGGTTATATCTGATTTACTAACAGACGCAACAAGTAGGATAGAAGAAAAACTAAAAGATGGGAGTATGTGTTATGAGTAAAACAAGCATTACAAAAGATATTTTATTAGAAGATACAAAAGCAGAGCTATTTAAAGTTAGTACATTAGCAAAAGTTTTGAGAATGGCAATACTTTGTCAAGATTATACAAATCTTAAAATAGAAGATAGTGAAACTGATGTAGTCTTAGAGCTTATAGAAAATATTGCATCAAAGCAAAACTTTAAAATTTTAGAACATTTATAGGAGATAGGAAAATGAGTACACAAAAAAAGAAATTAAACTTATACGGATATAAAGAACTTGATACAAGAATAAAACAGCTTGAACTTATAGAGGAGTCAATAGGGGAAGATATTGAAACCTATCTGTATATGCTTGAAGATAAAGAAGAAAATAACAGCGTAGAAGATATTAGATTTATTATGCTTGATTTAATAGTGGCAAATCGCAGGAGTGCAAATCTACTTCAAGAGAGCATAGAACATTTTAAAGAGATGAGTAAGAGACAGCTTTTATCGGAGAACAATATTACAAGTGATATAAATGTATATTTTGATGAGAACTTTAAAAAACAGTTTGCACAGTGGAGATAATAAAATGAACATTCAAAAAATAAAACAGAGATTAGAAGATAATGAAAGGTTTAAAGAGTATCACGACAGAACAGGCGTAACCTTTGAAGATTTTAAAATAGTTGATATTCCAAACAATAAAATATTGCAAGACGGTAGCAAGAAGATAGAGGGTGATTGTATTATGATACTTGATGATGATAAGTTGCAAGTACATTACGATTTAATTTAGTTTAACGATTGGTGTACGATAGCAGAACGATTTTATAACTTTTAGTTTAACGGTTCATAAAATTATGAAATGCAAAAGGTACGATAAAAAACCGAACTACAATAACAGGCTATTAGCTCACTATGATTTAATTTAGTTTAACGAAATGAAGCATTAAGTTATTGGTTTGTGTAAATATGGGAAATCCCATATTATAAAATGACTATTTAAGAAGATTAATGTAAATGGGAACTTCATCCCATTACAAACATAGCTAAAATAATACCACCAGAGTATATGAGAGCATTTTAACAACTTCTTAATGGTTTTGTATAGGTAAGGGGTTAAAATGCTTTGTTCCGTTGATAATAGACGGTCGTAAAATAGTCGAGCGTGAACAGTATTTTTGGCTCGACAAAATGGATAGTCAAAACACAAAGAGAAAGTGAATGCTGCAACTTCCATAAAAAGGGAGCTAATAGAGAAAAGTGAATACCAAACATAAGGACGGTGAAAAAAATAGACACCGTGAATTACGGCAAGGTTACTACAAGGCTAAAAGGTACTCCGGAGAGCTTTATTTAGTGGGGGTAGTGTGAACCGTATAAATTCATTGTTTATCAAATTTTCAAAGCAGGTTAAAAACAATAATTCATAATACCCCATAGGGGTATTTAACCAGAGCATATAAAGGTTAAAGGAAAAGTTAACAAAGTGATCAGGGTATATCTTAAAACTATGCGTGATTGATTATTATCCATCAACACACTAGCATTGATTTTCTCGACTTGATTTTTCAAATAAATAAAATAGGCTACAGTAAAATGGAAAAAAGGTAACAGTTGAAAAGAGAATTAAAGTAATCTATCGTCATAAAAACAAAAAAATATGCATAAATGAATAAAAATTATTTCAACTTTTCTCATATTATTTGTTGAAACAAATTTGTATTGTTTGCATATATTGTCAATATTTATCATATTTAAGTCAATTTGTTGAAAAATATTGTTGAAACAAAAGCTTTTAAATTCTTTGAAATACCGTTGTCTTGGGGGTTTTAAAGTGGTGGGTTCTGAGTGACTCGAACACTCGACCGCTCGGTTATGAGCCGAGAGCTCTAACCAACTGAGCTAAGAACCCACTTGTTGTTGGTAGGTCGGAATTATACAAGGAGCTTCCTTATATA